>CAJXIT010000120.1 GCA_913054055.1 uncultured Thalassolituus sp. | reverse complement strand
GAAAATACAAGGTGCTGGTGTAGTGAATATTTTCTGCCAATCTATTGCGGTAGGCCCAATATAAATTTAGTCGAAAAGTATTTTCGTTCGCCACGTTTATAGAATGAATATAGGCTTCCTCTTCATAAAAAAAGCCGAGGCCAAAGTGGTTTGCTTGCTTTTGTTCAGGGGTTTGATTCAAGGTATAGCGAGCACCCAGGCCAAATAAAGATCTGCGAGCAAGAGAGCTAAATCGATCTTCTTGGTATTGGGTGAAAACTTCATGCCCCCAATTGTTTGAGTGTTTGGTTAAATACCTTAAGTGCACAAGCGATTCATCAGTGTTTACTACATTATCCACTTCTGCATAATCTCGGCTAATGAGTGCGATGAGTTCGTCGCGAGTGAAAGAGCGAATCAGTTTCACCGAAGTTCCTAATGCCAATTTATCGCTAGAACCAATGCGACCGTCAAGTGATAAGCTGATACTACCGCGTGTGCCTTTTTCGGTATTGTTTAAGCGCTCACTTTCAATGTTGGTGATGGCAAGTGTGGAATGAGAAAGCAATGCGCTGCTTAAGAAAAAAGCGGTGGCCGTGAAAAGTTTTTTTGTGATCAGTGGACTTACGTTGATTTTGAACATTAGGTTACAGATTATTAAGGATATGTTTAATAATAGCTTAATAATGCATTTGCTGGCTAACTCTAAAGTCGACTAAGCGGCGTGGATTTTTTGCTCTCTTGCGCTGATTAAGTTACGCACAGTATTTAATAATTGTTTACTTTCTTTATGATCGGCTAATACAGCCGATTTATCTTTTAATGTGTTCACATGATCTTCAAGCGCTTCTTCAACATTCATTGGTCCCGCTTCATAGTGGCGATAAGCAAGCTGAGTAAGTAAGCCTTGTGCGCGTACTTGCGTAGGTTGGATTAACCCTGAATCGGTTAAAGACGTTTGCAGGGCTGAGATATCCGATAGTGGCAGTGCTTTTACATCAAATTCGCTGGCAATGTGATCAATACGCTCACTCATACTGGAAAGGCTTTGTAATGAAACACTGGGCTTGTTTGATTTAACGGGTTCACTGTTGGAAACAGAGTCAACTTTATCCTTATTCATTTGACCAAATTGGTTCATCATGCGTTTTGGTAAGCCCATTATATCCATTTGCTATACCCCATTAGGTTATAAAATAATGATTAAGTATTGTCTTTACGCTGTACAGAAAGTGCTTGCGGCCATGGTTTTGCCGCTAATCCAATAAGGTGATAACAATCAATAATTAGGCCAATCCCTTTAGGCATCAGTATTAGGCGGATTAATTGGAGTCATTGCTCTAAAAAGGGCAAGTGATTGCCTGCTTTCTGGATTGATTTTGCCGGGGGAATCAGTACCCTTAGCGCCATATTGACAAAAATAATAATACGAGCCAAAGAGCTCACGGTCTGTCGCTACAACAGGCCACAATATGGAATCAATGCAATGACAATGACCTTACTAGAGCGGGTTCATGCAACTGAGCCTACGCAAATCCAGTATCGCGGCCGCAAAACCTCACGTGTAGGCAGTGAACAACGCAGAAGAGCGATTCTCGAAGCTGCATTAAGAATTGTGGTTAGAGACGGTGTTCGCGCAATTCGACACAGAAGCGTGGCAAAAGAAGCGGATGTACCGCTAGCTGCAACAACCTATTACTTTAAAGATATTCAAGAACTGATCAGTGATACTTTTATGCTTTATGCAGAAAAAGCACAGTCAATTGTGAATGTTTTTTCTCGTAAAATGTACGAACCATTAGAAAATGCAGACGGTAAAAAACTGGCTGAAATGACCACTGGCCCATCTTTGGTGGCAATTATCGTGGATCAATTAGTGGCGTATGTTTTAGAAAAAACCTCTCATAATCGCGATATGGCGGTCGCCGATCAGGCCTTCAGATATGAAGCCCTTTTAAATGATAATTTAAAAGGTTTGGCTCGAGATCACGCTAAGCAACTTGAGCAAAAATTAATAGAATTTTTGAACTTAGTGCATAGCTCGCATCCAAAAGAAGACGCGCAAATTTTGGTGAGCACTATGCGTCGCGTTGAATACGAAGCGCTGCTACAAGACCCTGAAAAAATAGACACAGTTGCCATGCGCGCTTTGCTTGAGCGTCAGGTATCATTGATTTTAAAAATTGATGTAACAGCAGACGAATAACGTTTCACAAGTCGTTAAGCATACAAAAGAGGCTAAGGCCTCTTTTTTTATGCTTAAAGTTTATGTTGGGAATTCTTTTGTTATGCCGATTTTGTTAAAAAATACCCCATGTTTTTTAACGTGTTTTCGATGATTGTTAGCTCAATGGGTGAAAACTGTCTGTGGTCACCACAGTGTTTGCATGTCAGCTTTGGCAGGCGACGCAAAAAACCGATTGAGTAGGTGTTATCTTGATCGCAAGCGTCACACGCCATTGGCATGGCAGTGTTGCTGGGAAGAATGGTTGCCATAGGCGCAGCATGAGTAAACTCAGGCGCTTGCTGTAATGCATTTTGACGATTGGCCATATTCATTCCTGCGATCACTAATTGATTAAAAACGGCGCCATTGTAGACAGACGTTTAATAATTTCTAGTACTAATGTCTACAGATAAGCAAAGTTGTCGTGAGGCTTCCAAGTGCAAGTACTCTAATTTCCGATGCATGCCTGATGGTTAAAGGGGTGCCGCCGATGTGGAATAAGTGCGCCATGATTAAAGTGCTTACTCTAAATATGGCTGGGTTTACCCTTTTCAGAGCGGTTAGCAATTTCAATTGAAAATTGCATTCGTAAGTCGCTTTAGTAACACTGTTGCGAGCTATCAATAATTGGGGATATCAATGTCCATTTCATTACAGTCCATAGAACGAGTGGCAAATCGACTGCCACACCCTATGGCTTTATTTGTTTATTTATGTGGCTTAATGATTGGGCTAAGCCTGCTAGGTGCGTATTTAGGCTGGCAGGCTCAGCATCCTACTTCAGGTGAATTGTTACAGGTAAACAGCTTGGCCAGTCAGGACGGATTGGTTTACATGTTAAGCAATATGGTCGGTAACTTTATGGGATTTGCCCCGGTAGGGCCTGTGCTCATGATTGCTTTGGCATTTTCTCTGGCCGAGAAAAGCGGATTGCTCCCTGCTCTTATTTCAGGTTTAAGCCGTAACACCCCATCCGTTGCTTTACCTGTGGTGATTGCGTTTTTAGGGGTGATGTCGAGCATAGCGGTGGACTCTGGGTATGTGGTGCTGCTGCCATTGTGTGCAGCATTATTCTTCAGCAGTGGTCGCCATCCCTTGGCAGGTTTGGCTTTGGGGTTTGCCTGTGTCTCAGGCGGGTTTAGCGCCAATTTGATGGTGGGTCCAGTAGATGCAATGTTGTCAGGGATCAGCACAGAAGCGGTGCAATTAGTGGCTGATGAAGAAGTCAGTATTTTGGGTAATTACTACTTCATGTTGGCAAGTGTGGTTTTGATTATAGTTGTGACCGTCATGGTGAATCATTATTGGATTGAGCCTTATTTACATGGTGCACAAGTTCAGCCCAAACCTGAAGAGCCTAGTGCGGTCCATGATTTTGGAGTCAGTTTTTATGTGACTTTATTATTGATCGTGGCGGCTTGGTTGTTACTGACTGTGCCGGAGATGGCCATATTGCGAGCTGAAAATGGCAGCTTAATTAAAGGGCCTTTCATGAGCAGCCTAGTCGCCATGATTGCCCTGAGTGTCGGCTTGTTAGCGACCGTGTATGGCAAAAGTAATGGCCGACTAGGAAGTTGGAATAAGTGGGTAAAAGCATTTGAGCAGGGCATCATAGATATTACTCCATATTTGGCCTTAATGTTTGTTGTGGCGCAATTATTAGCATGGTTTAAATGGAGCTTATTAGGGCCAGTATTGGCTGTGCATTTATCATCTTTGTTACACACCCTATCGCTTTCAGCACCCGTTGCGTTAATAGCACTTATGATGTTTACCGCCCTATTAAATTTATTCATTGGCAGCGCCTCGGCAAAATGGGCGTTGCTTGCACCTGTTTTAGTGCCGGCCTTGTATTTACTGGGGATTGAACCTGAAGCGGTGCAAGGGGCCTATCGAGTGGCAGATAGCAGCACGAATATTATTACGCCTTTAATGCCGTATTTCCCATTGGTTTTAGCGTATGCGCAAAAATATGAACCTGATATAGGGGTGGGTAGAATACTCACTTTAATGCTGCCTTATTCCATCAGCTTATTAGTGGCCTGGGGAATTTTGTTAACTTTTTGGATTTTAATTGATCTGCCTTTTGGTCCTGGTTAAAAAAAGCTGAGGTGCGAATAGATAAGGCTGTTTTTGGGATTGTCTGGGCGTATAATGCGCTCAAATTTTTTCTGAGTCTTAAACTATGAATTTTGAACAGTTTGAAGAAGCGGCTTTAATGATCGGTCTAGCTGCAATTATTGGTTTTATGATGTTTATCATTTATGACCTGGGAAAACGCAGCAAGGCGGGTAAATTTGGCATGGCCGTATTGTTTTTTGCTTTGGGCTTGGGCATGTTGGGCTTTGTCATTAAAGGTGTATTAAAGTTAACCATGGGTGTTTAGTCTGTTTGTTAGCATCTAAAAAGGTGAATAAAAGGCGCATTGGCGCCTTTTTTTGTGGCTGAATGATCTAACTAATACCCATAAGGCTAAGCCTCTATCGGGCTAAAAACAGAATCTTGATCTATATTAAGAAATGTTTCATGCTCAAGAGCTAAGCTGGTCAAAAAGGGGAGTTAGCATGCAAGAGCAACTAAAAAACAAACTTGAACAGTTAAGAGCATCCTTGGGGAAGGAAAACACCCTTGATGATGAGGCTGTTCGGATGCTGCAGGATCTTGATCGCGATATCCAAACCATTTTAGCGGGTAAGGCTTCAATAGGCTTAGAGAATCGCATTGAGCAACAAGCTGTTGCGTTTGAAGGGCAGCATCCTCAAATGTCAGGCATATTACGGGATGTCATGGATATCTTGAGCAAAATGGGCATTTAATTCCCCCCTAACATTCACGTGTATCATCATAGAAGGATGCAAACATGAAGCGCATGCCGAGAGTCAAAGATGTGATGACGGCTTTTCCGTTTTCAGTGTCTGCTGATGCCAGCATGGCTGAAGCAAAAGCCATGATGAAAGAGCATAAAGTGGGACACCTCCCCGTTAAGTTGAGTGACGGCACATTAAGTGTGATCAGTTTGCGAGAATTAGCTCGGATACAATTACCAGGGCACAGCCACACAGATTTTGATGAACTCACGGTTTCGGATATGTGCCCGTTAAGTGTCTATAGCGTAGATCTTTATACTCCCTTAATCGAAGTGTTAGACCACATGAGTGATACCCATACAGACTGTGCCTTAGTGACACGCCAAGATAAGCTTGCAGGGGTATTTACCTTTAGCGATGCGTGTACAGCGTATAGTAAACAACTGAAAGACTTCTTTTTCCCAAGCGGTGGCGACGACGTTGCCTAACGTGCGTTTTAACCCTGCTTGAACATCCCGCCAGTGATTGCTAGTGTTGACCTCAAATTAATAAGGAGGTCACATGGGCATTACCCTATTTGTATTGTTATTTAGCGTGGGCTTAGTAGCCTTATTAGCCGTTTTGCTAAAAACTGAAAAAATTCAGACACCCATTTTTGCAGCGGGTATCGCGCTATTAGTGGTTTTTGATTTTGCATTATTAAGTTTGGATAAAATTTATTTCCTGCATCAAGAGCAAGATCAATTATATTTGGATAAACAGCGTGATTACGATGAAAATATTCAAAAACAATTAGCGCTATATCAACAGTTAACGGATATTCAATTACAAGCTACATTACAAGCCTTAGCTTTAAATAATAAACAGCAAACTGAAGATGGAGTTGTACAAAAAGTAAAGTGGCGTAATCAGCTTTTAGAGCAAATGACGGCCTTGTCGTTTTCGGATGAAAAAATTACACATGTCAGTCAGCAAATTAATGCTTCTGTGACAGCTTTCTTAATGGAGAGTCTTAATAAGGAAGTCAGGCAATCTTTAGGTCATCGAATCTATAGCGAGTTCGTGCGTTCTCGTCCGCGACATGAATGGACAGATGAGTTGTTTGTAGGCGAATTAGAAGCCTACCTGAATAAGCAAAATCTTATGAATGAGAGTATTAAATGGGCATTTACCCGTTTGAAAGAATTCAAAGTGAGTGGCGTATTAATCAGTGCGGCGCCGGTAGATTCCAGCGAAAATAAAAAGTAAAAAAAAGCGTAGATTCAAAATCACTGTTATCAAACTAATCCGTGCAAGATCAATTGGCCCCGATAACCATGAGTCATTCGACAGGAATCTACGCTTTGCCAGAAATATCTGACAGGTTCTTTTTTGCAGGTTTCTTGCCAATTTTTAAGAAGCTGTATTTTGAGGCAAAAATATTTGTATTTGTTCTATTTCTGTTCAAATCCGTGTGGATTGTAAAGAAACCTAGGGATTTCAGCTTACAACTTGTGAAAAGTATTAAAATAAAAGAAATATAATGGTGCGGTAATTTGTTCTGGGCATTATTTTGGTGCTGTTATTTATTTTATTTTTATTGTTAAAACAAATGAATCACAAAATTTCATACCTGCCCCAAGATAAAACAATCGCAATTCAGCCATAAAGACCATTATTCACAGAGAAATACAGATCATTATTAATTTGGTATATGGATTGCTATAAATAAGAATTAAACTTATTCAGCGGTAGTCCAGTTCATGATCCCGAATCTTTCAAAAGAAATGATTGATGTAATGCAGCAGTTACGTAAAAGACTGCGCAGCGAATTTAATTCTGATATTAAATTGAGTCAGCCTGACGTGGTGCATGAAATTTTAAAATTGGTTAATAAAAGCAAAGATCAGAAAACGCAGCTGCTGTTTGCTGACCTAGAAGATTTAATGGGGATTGAATTACGTACACCGGTTCAAGAGAAAGAAAACACCACCATGAAAACCACTACGCGCGTATATCGTGGGCAAGTAATTGAAGATATCCAGCCAGTTGTACAAAGCTCTGCCACAGCTCGAGTTTACCGAGGGCATGCGGTAACCTAGCCAAATGGCTGAAACCACAATCCAGGGATGGATCGCGACAGTGCAACACTGTCACTTTTTATGAAGCAGGCTATGCTTGCTATATATGATATTTGCGAAAAACCTTTTCAAACACACCACTCGAATCTTTGCTGCCACCATTGCAGTCATTATTGTCTGGATGTCTGTTAATTCAGGCTCAGCCCCTTCTGTTCTGACCCGTATCGAGTACCTACTGTACGACTTGCGGTTTAATATTTTATTGCCATTAACCCAGCGGGAACAAAGCGACCACAAAATTGCCATTGTGGATATCGATGAAGCATCCATCGTCAGTGAAGGGCGATTTCCTTGGAGTCGCCAAAAAATAGCCTCTTTGGTGAACAAACTAGGGGAGGCGGGCGCGGTGGTCATCGCATTCGATATTGTGTTCAGCGAAGCTGAAGTGAACCCTGTGGAAAAAATCATGAAAATGGCCCCAGAGGAGTTGGTGGCAGAAGTGAACTTAAATGCCTCTTGGCAGGACCTATACGCCAATGTAGATGCCGATATCTTAATGGGGAATGCACTGGCCCAGCAGGATGTAGTGCTGGGTTTTTTCTTTCAAGACGATGGTGAATACCAAAATGGAAAGCTGCCACCTTCGGTGTTTGATGTGCCTGAGATTTGGCAAGAGTCACTGGTGATTACAGATCGTCCTGGCTACACCGCCAATATTGAGGTTCTACAAGACGGAGCCGCAGGCGGTGGTTTTGTCACCATGTTTCCAGATTTTGATGGCACCGTGCGCAGAGCGCCCTTAGTGATTCGACATGGTAATAAACTGTACCCATCCCTAGCGTTAGGGGCGGCATTGCGATATTTATTTTTAGATTCGGTAGAACCCAAGGTGGCGCAAGTGGGGGATGTATTAACCGTGACAGAAGTAGCGGTAAGCGAATTCCCTGCGCCTACTGATGCATTGGGGTTTGTGAGTGTGCCTTATCAAGGTAAAGCCTTTACCTACCCGTATGTGAGTGCCGCTGATGTACTGCATAATCGTTTAGAACCCGATGCATTAGATGGTGCCGTGGTATTCATTGGCACATCAGCAATCGGATTGTCTGATCTACGAAGCACACCCATGGGGCCACAATACCCAGGGGTAGAAGTGCACGCCAATATTTTAGATGCCTTGCTCAGTGGTGGCTTTCCACAAAAACCCGATTGGGCCGCTGGTGCAATTTTATTGCAGCTCTCTTTGATCGCCCTTGTGATGATTATCATCTTGCCCATGTTAGGGCCGGTGGCCATGCTCATTGGGGGGATTTCAATCATTGCATTGGTATTAGCCTTTAATGGTTACGTCTGGACCATGGGAATAGATTTACCCATGTCTGGTGCATTATTGCTTACTTTATTTTTAACTGTGGTATTTATTGCTGATGGGTTTTTAAAAGAAAACGCCAGCAAAAAAATGCTCAAAGGTATGTTCGATCAATATGTTCCCCCTGCTCATATTGATAAAATGTTGGCGGACCCTGATGCCTATAGTTTCAGCGGTGAAAGTAAGGAATTGACCGTGCTGTTTAGCGACATCAGAAGCTTTACCAATATTTCAGAAACCCTCAGTGCACAAGAATTAAAACATTTATTAAACAGTTACTTCACGCCCATAACCAAAGAAATTTTTGATCGAAATGGCACCATAGATAAATATGTAGGAGACATGGTGATGGCATTTTGGGGGGCGCCCATTGATGACCCAGACCACCGAAATAATGCGGTTTTGGCAGCCTTGAATATGCAAACCATTACGGAAGCGTTAAAAGAAGAGTTCAAGCAACAAGGCTTACCAGAGGTGAATATTGGCGTTGGGGTGAATACAGGCTTGATGAATGTGGGAGACATGGGGTCCAGTTATCGGCGTTCTTATACCGTGCTAGGAGATGCCGTGAATTTAGGATCTCGCTTGGAAAGCATCACCAAATTTTATGGGGCCAAAGTGTTAATTGGTGAAGAAACCTACGATCATATTAGCGGGTTTGTGTGCCGTTTTATGGATCGTATTCAAGTAAAAGGCAAAGAAGAAGCCATTCGAGTATATGAACCTTTAGGTCTTGAAGGAGAAGTGGCTCAGGACGTTTTGGATGAAATGGAGCAATACAATCGAGCCTACGAATTATACCTGCAACGGGACTGGCCCAAGGCTAAACAGGCGTTTGAATCTCTATATGGGCAATCCCCCTTGGTACTGTATAAAGTCTACAGCGACCGCATTGATGATCTAGCCACTCAAACGCTTCCAGATGATTGGGATGGCACTTTCCGTCATACCAGTAAATAGGGGGCTTAATCCCACTTTCTTCTAACCATTTTCCAATTTTTGTCTAAACTTAAAAATATGAGTAGCCAGTCAAAAACCAATGTCATTCCAATTTTGATGATGTGTACTTGGCTGTTC
>CAJXIT010000119.1 GCA_913054055.1 uncultured Thalassolituus sp. | reverse complement strand
AGCCGCAGAAATGGATAAGGATCAAATATTAGTGATCAATTTATCTGGCCGTGGAGATAAGGATATTCATACAGTAGCGGGTTTGGCGGGAATTGAAATTTCTTAATTAAGTATTAAAACGATTTCAAGAATCTTAAAAGCAGAAGTCATTCTGTGTAAAGCCAAACAAATTATATTTTTGGTTGATAATCAAAAATAGGGAAATAAAAATGAATAGAATTGATCAGTGTTTTGCTGAATTAAAAACAGCAGGAAAAAAAGCGTTAATCCCATATATCACGGGAGGCGATCCTAAGCCGGGGTTGACAGTGGAGCTCATGCACACGCTTGTGGAAAGTGGTGCAGATATTATTGAAATTGGCGTGCCGTTTTCTGATCCTATGGCAGATGGGCCTGTAATCCAGTTAGCATGCGAAAGAGCTCTTGCCCATAACACGAGCTTAAGCGATATCTTTGGAATGATTAAAGAGTTTCGTACGACAAATACGGATACGCCCGTTGTTTTGATGGGGTATTTGAACCCTGTTGAAGTAATGGGTTATGAAGCATTTGTTAATCGTGCTTGTGAGTCTGGAATAGACGGAGTGCTATTGGTGGATATGCCGCCAGAAGAAGCGGTGACTGTGGAAGCGCTGTTCTCTGAAAAAGATCTTAAAATGATTTATTTGATGGCTCCAACAACACCAGATGCTCGAGTAGATTTAATTGCTAAGCACAGTACAGGTTATTTATATTATGTGTCTGTAAAAGGTGTGACTGGATCGGCTGCATTAGATGTGGATGATGTGGCTTTAAATTTAGATCGCATTCGCGCAAAAACGAATCTACCAGTGGGTGTAGGTTTTGGTATTTCTAATGGTGAGACGGCGGCCGCTGTTTCTCAGGTATCTGATGCTGTTATTGTTGGTAGTGCGCTTGTTAAGTGTATTGCAAATAACCCAGATGAGCCTCAAGTTATAAAAGATAATCTATCGGCCTTGATGCAAGAAATGCGTGAAGCCATGGATTCTAAGTCTTAACATCATCTTTAAAAGGGTAATGCAATGAGTAACTGGCTAGATAAAATTGTTCCGGCAAGAATTAAAGCCAGTTCTGCAGATAAAGCGAGTCAAGTACCTGAAGGGTTGTGGACTCGCTGCCCTGAATGTCAATCCGCGATTTATCAGCCTGATTTAGAACGTAATCTAAATGTATGTGATAAGTGTGAATATCACTTCCGAATATCCGCCAGAAGGCGCTTGCATCTTATTTTAGATGTAGAGCCTAGAAAAGAAATTTCATCAGACCTTATTCCAGTGGATAAACTGAAATTTCGAGATTCAAAAAAGTATAAAGATCGCTTGCAGTCACAACAAAAGGTGACGGGTGAGAACGATGCCTTGGTCGTGATTGAAGGTGCTATTAATAATCTTCCTGTGGTGGCTTGTGCGTTTGAATTTTCTTTTATGGGTGGCTCCATGGGGCAGGTGGTTGGTGAGAAATTTGTTCAGGCTTGTGAGCTTAGCTTGGCGCAACATAAACCGCTTTTGTGTTTTTCTGCCAGTGGTGGGGCGCGTATGCAGGAGGCCTTATTTTCTTTAATGCAGATGGCAAAAACCAGTGCTGCTATTGAGCGATTAAAGCAAGAAGGGATACCGTTTGTTTCTGTATTAACAGACCCTGTTTACGGCGGAGTTAGTGCAAGTTTGGCTATGCTGGGAGACGTGGTGGTAGCAGAGCCAAAAGCACTAATCGGTTTTGCAGGTCCTCGTGTTATTGAGCAAACGGTCCGTGAAACGCTGCCAGAAGGTTTTCAGCGTAGCGAGTTTTTACTTCAACACGGCATGCTTGATCAAATAATTCACAGAAAAAACCTGAAGGCTTCGCTATCTTCCCTTGTTTCTTTGCTGTCTTCAGCTTCCGAGTAGTATTTAATCAGAATGAAAAAGAAAAACTTATCTCAATGGCTTGAGTATTTAGAGTCTATTCACCCAAGTGAAATTGAAATGGGCTTGGGTCGTGTGAACTCTGTTGCACAAGCTATGCAATTGATTCGTCCTGCTGGAAAAGTCATGTTAGTGGCTGGAACAAATGGCAAGGGCTCTACCGTTACTTATTGTCGTTCTATTTTATTGCAGGCTGGTTTTTCAGTGGGTTCGTATATGAGCCCTCATCTGCATATCTATAATGAAAGGGTTATGATCAATGGCGTTATGGCTTCTGATGAAGATTTAATTGAGAGTTTTGAGGCAATTGATCAGGCTCGTGGTGATGTGATGCTCACTTATTTTGAGGTTGGAACCCTATCTGCATTGTATTTATTTAAGAAATTTCATGTGGATTTTGCTGTTATTGAAGTTGGCCTAGGTGGGCGATTAGATGCAACGAATATTGTGGATCCTGATGTCAGTGTTGTCACCAGTATTGGATTGGATCATCAAGATTGGCTTGGGGATGATATTGATAAAATTGCTTTTGAAAAGGCCGGTGTTTATCGCAAGGATAAGGCCGCGGTTTGCGGGCAATTAAATGTGAGTAAAGGCCTTGTGGATCATGCGAAAAATATTGGCGCCAATCTTTTATTGAAGGGGGATGATTTCTCTTTGGATATTTCTGGTAGCACTTGGAATTGGCGTGGGAAGAGCATTGATCAAACCGAAATCTGTTTTAACAATATGCCTTTACCAAATTTGCCTTTAGAAAATGCAGCGACAGCGTTGCAGGCTTTGGTTCAGATATACCCAGACTTAAAACAAGATCAAGTAGAACAGGGTTTAAAGCAAGCGATGCTTCCGGGGCGAATGCAGGTGATTGAAACCCCCTTTAATGGCGTTTTGGATGTGGGTCATAACCCACAGGCGGCAAAATTAGTGGCTCAACGCTGCGCTGACGTGCCTGTAAAGGGCCGGAGATATGGCTTGTTGGCCATGTTGGATGATAAGGATGCAAATGGTGTGGTATCAGAGTTAAAGGATGTGGTTGATGAATGGTGCTTAGCTGGCATTTCTGGGTACCGAGGGCAGTCAAGCGATCAGCTTGCCAAAAAGCTTGAAGGTTTGATGTTTACGAGTAAACAATATGGCACCATTGAGTCTGCGTTAGATGATTTAGCGGTTACAATGACAGCTGACGACGAGGTGCTGATTATGGGGTCGTTTATGACGGTTGCAGCGGCACAAAATTGGTTGAAGGGTATTTAAATGGATGAAGGTATAAAAAGAAAGCTGGTAGGGGCAGGAGTATTGGTTGCTGTTTCTATTATTGTTTTGCCTATGATTACGCCAAGGGCTGAAAATGCAGCCTATTTGAGCAAAAGTGTGCCTGTAGAGATTAATATCCCTAATATGAGCATGCCATTACCTAAATCATTATCCATTGAAAGTCGTGATAACAAAGACGATGGGCGAGAGCCTTCTGTTATCGCTATGAAACCTATGACAGTGGATGGTGACATCATCAAGCCAAAAAACATTGATATTCCAGTGGTGGATGCCAGTGGTCAAGCCAAGGTGTGGCATATTCAGGTGGCCAGCTTTGCAGAGCCTAAAAACGCCAAAGCATTGCGAGATAAGTTGAGAAAGGCCGGTTATAAGGCATTTGATAAAGCCGCCGCTGACGGTAAGCATATACGCGTATTTGTTGGTCCAAGTATGCAAAAGTCCAGTTTAGAGAAGAAACTGGTGGCTATAAATAAATCCTTCAAAATAAAAGGCCAATTAGTGCCTTATCTGGATCGGTAACCCCCTATGATCATGCAGCTGCCTTTGTTAGAATGCGCGCTTCTAAAAAGGGCCTAAAAATCAATGCGATACACTCTAATAGAAGCTGCTGGACATTAGTATGTTGTTGATCGATTGGTTAATTTTAGCAGTAGTGATCATCTCAGCGTTAATCAGTATAAAACGCGGTTTTGTTAAAGAGATGTTGTCCTTGGCAAGTTGGCTGTCTGCATTTGTAATTGCTCGTGTTTTTAGTGGCCATCTTGAGGTTTTATTGGTTCAGTGGATTGAGACGCCGTCTGCTCGATACGGTGCTGCTTTTGGTATTTTATTTGCGACCACACTGATTATAGGCGCTATGATTAATCATCTAGTGGGCGAATTAGTAAAGGTAACCGGTTTAGCGGGTACTGATCGATTATTTGGAGTGGTATTTGGTACCACTCGTGGACTGATATTGGTAATGGCAGCTGTTTATGGGCTGCAAATGACGCCTATGAGCAAAGACCCTTGGTGGCAAGCGTCTTTTTTTATACCGCATTTTGAATTAATGGTTTCTTGGTCAAAAGATATTTTACCAGGGGCTGCTGAAACTTTTCTTACACTGGGTGAGTCTGTTAAAGACTAGCCTGGTTCATAACTTTAAGAGGAATCGCCATGTGTGGCATTGTTGGTTTGGTTGCTAAGAGCAATGTGAATCAAGGGTTGTATGATGCTCTCACTGTTTTACAGCATCGTGGGCAAGACGCAGCTGGAATGGTGACGTGTGACGAAGGTCGTTTTTTTCTTCGTAAAGACAACGGCTTGGTAAAAGACGTATTTCGCTCTCGTCATATGAAGCGCCTTGTGGGCAATATGGGGATTGGCCATATTCGTTATCCCACTGCTGGCAGCTCAACTTCAGCTGAAGCTCAACCTTTTTATGTGAACAGCCCTTACGGCATTGTATTGGCTCACAATGGCAATTTAACAAACACGGCTGATTTAGTTAAAGATGTTTATCGTGAAGATCTACGTCATATCAATACTAACAGTGACTCTGAAGTGTTATTGAATGTATTTGCTCATGAACTGCATGATCAAAAAACACTAACACCCAATCAAGATGATATTTTTGAAGCGGTTAAGCGTGTTCATAAGCGAGTAAAAGGTGGTTACGCAGCCATTGCCATGATCGTAGGTTATGGTGTTGTAGGTTTTCGTGATCCAAACGGTATTCGTCCAGCAGTTTATGGTAAGCGTGAAACCGAGCAAGGCGTTGAGTACATGATTGCTTCTGAAAGTGTGGCATTGGATGCGTTAGGTTTTGAGCTTGTACGTGATATTGAGCCAGGCGAAGCCATATACATTAGCGAAGAAGGTGAGTTGCACTCTATGCAGTGCGCCGAGAATCCACAGCTTACTCCTTGTATTTTTGAACATGTATATTTTGCTCGCCCAGATTCGATTATTGATAAAATTTCAGTTTATAAAGCACGTTTAAAAATGGGTGCGCGTTTGGCTGAAAAAATTATGCGTGAGCGCCCAGATCACGATATTGATGTGGTGATTCCAATACCAGATACTAGTCGTAGTAGTGCATTAGAATTAGCAAACCGTTTAGGTGTTAAATACCGCGAAGGCTTCATGAAAAACCGCTATATCGGCCGTACTTTCATCATGCCTGGACAACAGCTACGTAAAAAGTCTGTTAAGCAAAAACTGAATGCATTGGATTTAGAGTTCCGCGGTAAAAATGTGTTACTGGTTGATGATTCAATTGTGCGCGGTACTACTTGTGAGCAAATTATTGAGATGGCTCGCGATGCAGGTGCTAATAATGTGTACTTTGCCAGTGCCGCTCCACCGGTGCGTTTTCCGAATGTGTACGGCATTGATATGCCAGCGAAAGAAGAGTTTATTGCCCACAATCGTTCAGTTGAAGAGATTCAGGAGGCCATTGGAGCTGACTGGTTAATTTATCAGGATCTGCAAGATCTAGTTGAAGCGACATGTGATGGTGCTGATGTGAAATACGACTTTGATTGCTCGGTATTTAACAGTGAATACGTAACGGGTGATATTAATGATGCGTATTTGGAAAATTTACAAACAAAACGTAATGACGCAAAAAAGAAGGCAGCAAATGCTGAAAGCGGCATAATCGATTTACATAACGACGAAGCGGCTGAGTAATAAATATCATGTCGGAAAATAAACGCTATAACGCTGAACTGGACGGGGCTTCTTTTGAAACCCTAGCCGTAAGGGCAGGACAAATACGTACGGATGAGCACGAACATGGTGAAGCTATGTTTCTGACATCCAGTTATGTGTTTGGCAGTGCGCAAGAAGCAGCGGCTATTTTTGGTGGTGATGAACCGGGTAACGTTTACACACGTTATACCAATCCTACAGTCAGAAATTTTGAGCAGCGTTTGGCGGCGTTAGAGGGGGCTGAGCAATGTGTGGCTACTGCGTCGGGTATGTCTGCTATTTTTTCGACCATTTTAGCTTTATTGTCACCGGGTGATCACATCGTTTCTAGTCGAAGCATTTTTGGCTCGACCAATGTGATGTTTCAGAAATATGTAAGTAAGCTAGGCATCACGGTAGATTATGTTTCATTGACGGATGTGAATGAATGGGAGGCCGCAATAAAAGACAATACTAAATTGTTCTTTTTAGAGTCTCCTTCTAACCCTATGAACGAAGTAGGTGATTTATCGGCTTTAGTGAAGCTTGCCAAATCTAAAAATATTTTGGTAGCGGTTGATAACTGCTTTTGCACGCCAGCTTTGCAGCAGCCATTAAAATACGGTGTGGATGTGGTTATTCACAGTGCTACAAAATACATTGACGGCCAAGGTCGTTGCTTGGGAGGAGCCGTGTTAGGCTGTTCTGAGTTGATGGAAGAGGTGGTTGGTGTACTAAGAAGTGTTGGCCCAACCATGAGTCCATTTAATGCGTGGGTGATGCTGAAGGGTTTAGAAACCTTAAATATTCGCATGAAAGCCCATAGCGAAAAAGCATTAGAATTAGCCCATTGGTTAAAGCAGCAGCCAGCCGTTTTGTCAGTGAATTATGCTGGCTTAGAGGAACATCCTCAGCATGAACTTGCCATAGCTCAGCAAAAATTATTTGGTGGAGTGTTAGCGTTTGAGGTGAAGGGTGGTCAAGAGGCTGCCTGGAAAGTAATAGACAGTACAAGAATGCTTTCTATTACCGCTAACCTTGGTGATGCAAAAACCACTATCACACATCCCGCTACTACTACTCATTGTCGAGTGGCACCTGAAGATAGAGCGAAAGCTGGAATATCGGATGGATTGGTTCGCATCGCATGCGGTCTAGAAGATATTGAAGATATTAAACGTGATCTATCTTTTGGTTTGAGTCGTATCTCTTAAAACGCTAAAAGCTTAAGGAAAAATTAATGGATGCAACGTTATCTGCCGTATTGGCCCAGTTAAATAAGGCCGTTTTAGGTAAAGAGCATCAGATCAAATTATCTTTAAGCTGTCTTTTAGCTGAAGGCCATTTACTAGTCGAAGATTTGCCTGGAATGGGTAAAACCACTCTGAGCCATGCAATAGCAAAGGTTTTGGGACTTCAATATCAGCGTATTCAATTCACTAGTGATATGCTCCCTGCAGATATAATTGGCAGTAGCGTTTTTCAGCAGCAAGTAAATGGACAGGAAGCGGGTTTTGTTTTGCACAAAGGGCCGGTTTTTTCTCAATTGGTTTTAGCTGATGAAATCAACCGTGCTACACCTAAAACTCAAAGTGCTTTATTAGAAGCAATGGAAGAGCGGCAGGTGAGCATCGACGGCCAAACTCAATTATTACCTTTCCCATTTTTTGTAATTGCTACACAGAACCCATCATCTCAATCGGGTACATTTCCACTGCCTGAATCTCAGTTAGATCGCTTCTTGATGCGAATTGAACTGGGGTATCCAACCGAACAGGCTGAGCGATTATTGCTTGAAGGGAAAAAGGCTGGCGTTGAAGTAATAAAGCCTTTAGTCACTCTGGATGAGTTCACCGCTTTTCAAAAACGTGTGCAGCAAGTCACAACAAGTTCTACGCTTTTGGATTACTTGCAACGATTAGTTGGCGCTACGCGTAATCATAAAGAGTTGCGTTATGGTTTATCTCCCCGTGGTTCGCTAGCATTGATGAATGCCGCTAAAGCTTGGGCGCTGCTTTCAGGTCGAGACTATGTATCACCTGATGATGTTCAAGCCGTATTTTTGCCGGTTTCTGAGCACAGGTTAGTGGCCGCAATGGGTCGTTATGATGCACACCTTTGTCAAAACCTATTAAATATCACCCCTGTGCTGTGATTTCTAAATTCAATACTTTTATTGAAAAACGAATTACTCGTTTTTTAGAAAAAAGACTCAAAGAAATCCCTGTTGTCACATTAACACAGCGTCGTATTTTTATATTTCCAGGTCGTATTGGCTTGTTTTATATTGCGATGGTGTCGTTAATGTTTGTTACGGCAATCAACTACCAAAATAATTTATTGTTTGCCTTCTCCTGTATATTGGTTGGATTGTTCGTGTCCTCCATTGCGTTTACCTATGGAAATTTATCTGGATTGAGACTTGCGGCTGGGAGGTTTGAGTCAGTTTTTGCTGGTGAAAAAGGAACAGCTGAAATCAAACTAAGCATTGAAAAAGGAAGTCCCAAAGAAGGGTTGTATTTAGGATTGTTTAGACGCGAGGTTTTTCAGTTAGATGCAGTGAGGGATGAACTTTCTGCAAAACTATCCTTTGAAACTGAGGGGCGCGGTTATGTAAATGTGCCACGGTTTACCCTGTATAGTCATTATCCATTAGGTCTGTTGAGATGCTGGACATGGGTTAAATTGGATTTTGACGGTGCGGTTTACCCAAAACCAATTTTTAGACAATTTAAAAAATCTACCTCAGTATCGGGTGATGAAGAAGATGAGTTCGAGTCTGATGTTCAGGTTAAAGGGCAGTGGGCGGATGATTTTTATGGTTTTAAGCCTTATCAAGCTGGACACTCCTTAAAACATGTTGCATGGCGTCATTTCGCTAAAACGTCTCAGCTGTTAACAAAAGAATTTTCATCTGCTGAAGGTTCTTCAAGATGGCTGGATTGGGATGCGTTAAAAGGTGTAGCTGAAGAAACGCGTCTTCAAATTTTATGTGGCTGGGTTTTAACCGCCCATGATAGTGGAGATGAATTTGGCTTGCTATTACCTGATGGGCAGGTGGATATGGGAGCTGGTGAGCAGCATAAAAAACAATGTCTAGAGCGATTAGCTTTGTATGGCCTTGCCACTAAGGAAGTCGTGGCTGAAAGTGCTTTTGATACCTCTAATCTTAAGAGTGAGGGTTAAATGCAAGTTAGTGTTTTGACTCGCCGTTCGTTATTTTATTTATTTTTGAGTGTTACCTGTGCTTTATTATTGCACAGTGATTTTTTGCCATTGTGGGTGTTACTGTTATCACCTTTGATAATCGCGTGGCGTTACGCTATATATAAAGGAAAAATTAAGCCGCCTACAAATATTATTAAAGGCTTGCTGGTTTGTGCAGGTTTTTCTGGTGTTTATTTTAGCTATGGTTTTTCTTTAAGTATTGAGTCGGCTGTTACCTTGTTGGTAGCGGGGCTGGCGCTGAAGCCTTTAGAAGTTCAAAGTAAACGAGATAGCTATGTATTAATATTTCTTTGTTATTTTGTACTTAGTCAGCATTTTTTGTTTGAGCAAGGGCCTCTGGCATTTCTATTGGTTATTGTCTGTTTAATTATTACATTGCTCGCTCAAGTGGTTGTTAATCAAAGTGAACAATCTAATACTCATTTTAAAGTGGT
>CAJXIT010000118.1 GCA_913054055.1 uncultured Thalassolituus sp. | reverse complement strand
TGTTGAGACAGTATTTCTAAATGTATTTGTGTGCCTTCGTTTACTTTTGATGTGAGCTTGATATCACCGTACATTAAGTCAATCAGCTGCTTAACAATGGTTAAACCCAAACCTGTTCCACCGTATTTACGACTGGTTGATCCGTCTGCCTGCGTAAAGGATTGAAATATGGTATTGATTTGTTCTTCTGTCATACCGATTCCGGTATCACTAATAGAAAACAGCATGTGACCATTTTGATAATCGATGGTCACTTCTACATACCCTAAATCGGTGAATTTAATGGAGTTGCTGCATAAGTTAAGTAGAATCTGACTGATTCTTAATGGGTCACCCCTGAGTTTTTTAGGAACCTGTTCAGATATTATGACTCTGAAATCCACTGCTTTTTCATTTATTCGAACAATCATGGCCGAAATCAGGTTTTCAACAACCACGTTAATTTCAAACTCTACATCTTCAATTTCCATTTTTCCGGCTTCAATTTTAGAAAAATCTAAAATATCATTGATCACGTTCATCATGATCTGACCAGAGTAAGCAATGCGATTTAAATAGTTTTGTTGCTTTGAATTAAGCTCTGTTTTCAGCACCAAGTCCACAAGACCAACAATACCGTTCATAGGTGTTCTTATTTCATGACTCATGTTTGCTAAAAACATGCTTTTTGATTGAGCGGCTTTTTCAGCTTTTGTTTTTTCATTTTCAAGCTGGATATTCATCACTTCTTGATTAGCAATCATGTCTTGCGATCGCTCTAGCAACTCATGGGTCTGTTTATTTTTATCATGAAATACTTCAGCGGCCTTGGCCAGTGCACCAATTTCATCTTCTCGCTGAGTGTTGGGAATACTGTGTATTTCATCTCCTCTGGATAACACAGAGAATACATGTGTAATATCCTTGATGGGCATTAATATGCGCCTGGATAAGAAATAAGCAATCAATATAGCAATGAAGATGGAAATAGCAGCAACAATATTATTATTAAAGCTAATCGTTTCTGCGGATTTTTTTGTAGACAACAGTAATTGATCTTTTTTAACCTCTACTGTTTTTCTGATTTTTTCTGATAGATATAAAAACTCATTGGCAGACCCTGCCATCACCACGCTAACCAAATAAATATAACCGCGGGTGACATGTGTTAGCCTGATAAAACGCTTTTTGAGTTTATTGATTTCCTTGATTAGCGTTTTTTTATTATCTGCTAGGATACTTTTTTTAAGTTTTGCATGTTCGCTTTTAAACAGGTCGGTGTATTCAATATCAGGGGATCCTAAATAGTCATGAAAGTGTTGTGACAGCAGTGAAAGGTGAAGTTTTATTTTCACCAATTTATTTTCATCCCCTTTGTATAATACTTTACTTTTTTCTTGTAGCTCCTCCAGCATGCCATCAAGTTCTTGTATGATTTCTTCTCGCTTACTGCGCCCATTAATGACACTAGCAAAATTATCTTGGTAATCAATTAAGTGCCCTGACATTCTAGAAATCAGTTTTTCATCCACTTCAATTTGAGTATCTTGTTCAATTTGAAATTGAAGAAAATCCAAATCCGCTTCAACACGCTCCATGACCGTGTAGAAACGCTGAACAGATATATCGCTTGCTGTTTCTTTATATATCAGCAAGTTACGCTGTAGATCGATGACATCACGCTCAAGTTCGTAAACCAAGCCCACATGATCATATGATTCAGTGATGGTTTGCTGGTTTTCTGTGAGCACAATTAAATTATTACGAGACAGCCACAGCTGGGCCAGCAGAGTGGCCAACAAAACCGACAGTGCAATGATTACTTGAGCGTATAACGAGCGGGTCAACATGAATTTCATTTATGCACTGATGAACTCATACCACTTTTGCAAACTGTATTCGTATGTGGGCATGACCGTATTCCAAACCGCCACGTTGCTAAAGCGGGTTTCGTAACTGCCACCACGACGAATATCTCCCGGTTGAACCGAGACTTTTCCATCGGTCCCTTTTAACTGAGTGGTTGCGGCTTTTCCGGCATACCAATAATCCCATTCAGCTTGAGACAAATATTGCTTTGAACGCTGGGCATTTGAAATGTAATAGCCTTGGCGAGCAATAAACGCCCCAGGCCAACCAGATAACCACCAGTTCATGTATTCATAGGCGGCGTCTTTTTGTCGGCCCTGGGTTTCTGATGACAAGCACATCACACCGTGCCAACCTCGATACCCTTCTTTTGGCGCCGCGTAAGTGACCGGAACTCCTTGACCATTCAGTGCTGAAACCGCGGGTGAAAACATGCTTTCAATATTCACCCTGTTGGACGCCATAAAATCCACTGATTCGGGCACGGAATTCCAAAACCCACTGAAGTGTCCTTCTTTTTTCATGTTGATTAATACATCAAACAATTGATCTAATTCTGATTTGCTAATGGCACCAATATCTTTAAAGCTGACTAAGCCTTTCGCTTGTGCAGCTAATGCTAAGTCAAAAATGCCAATGGTAGGGGCGTTCACAATACCCACCTTGCCTGAGAATTTTTTATCTAACAGCCAACCCCAGCTTTCAGTTTCATAGGGAATGCCTTTTTCAATCACATTGGTGTTGTAACCAAACGAATCCACATTATGCACATACGGTAAGAAACTCACTTGACCCGTTGCCTGTGTGCCTAACTCATCATCATCTTGCACGTGTAAGATTTTATGGGGCGCATCTCCGGCGCCAATTTTGGCCCCTTTGGTGACGCGCCCTGTTTTGGTTAAATTATTAATCTCATCCCAATGTTTTATGCGCTTGGTGTCAATGGCTTGTATGGAACCAGAACTCCACAATACGTTAATGCTGTTTGACCATTGTTCGTAAAGATCAAAAGACTGTGGTGATACAGATGCCTTTTGCAATACCGCAGCACTGCCTTTTGGCTCAAACTCTAATTCAATGCCTAAGTCAGCCATGGCCCGCTGTCGAATCTCTTCTTGCAAGGTAACATGGGTACCTAATACACGAATCTTTGTTTTGTTTCTGGCAAACACATAAGGGGCTTGGCCTGCTACACAAATGGCGGCACTGGTTTTGGCTATTGTGGATAATGTTTGGCGTTTACTTTTATCAATGGGGTCGTTGTTATTCATGGCATTCCAGAATACGTATATGTCTTTTGAGTATAGTCAGCCTGATATACAATCAAGTGAATTATCCATGGTTTTTAAGCCCTTTAGCCTTGCACCAGCCCTTATAACCACAGTGTTTTAAGGGGTAAATAAGGGCCGCATGCATCCTCTCTCTAAAAACGGTAATATCCACTAAAAAAACAGTGGTGTTCCCTTGCGTACTTTATTGAAATCGTTTCTTGTGGTTATTCTTTTATGTGTTGTGGGCTTTTTTGCCCTTGGCGGTACAGCAGGGCTGGTTAGCAAGCTTGTACCCCCTTTCCCTGATTTACCCCAGCCTAGCTCAACTTTAAAAGCCGATGCCACTGGCTTAGTGTATTTTCAATCAAGCAGCCCTTTTGATCTGGACGTGCTATTAAATAACGCCACCACGGATACCCATACCAGTTTCGGCACACTGCATTTACCTGATTCGGCCAGCTTAGACACACCGGTTCCGGTGATGGTATTGCTACACGGCAGCAGCGGATTAGGCACTGGCCGAGAAGACATGTATGCAAAATTGCTCAATGAGGCGGGTATTGGGGCATTTATATTGAATTATTACGGCTCAAGAGGCCTCACCCCTGACATGCATTACATGGCTAAGTTATTTGCCGTCTCTGAAGTGGATGCCCTAAGCGATGCTTACCATGCTTTGGCTTTGTTAAAGACCCACCCTGGGGTTGATGGCAATAAGATTGGACTGGCTGGATTTAGCTATGGCGGCATGGCCATTCGCTTAGCCATGGCCCAACGTATTCAAAAAGCCTTTAATGAACCCAAGGGCTTTGCGGTGTTTGCCGATTTTTATGGCCCCTGTTTTCAAGTACCTAATATGCTTAACACCAACGGCGCCCCATTGCTCACCCTTAGGGGGGATAACGATGGCTCGAATGTATTGAGTGACTGCAAAAACAGGGAGAACGAAATACAGCAAGCGGGCTCACCAGTAGAAGCCCATGTCTTTAAAGACGCGCCCCATGCATGGGACACCACAGACGCCAAAGCCCAATTGTGGCCAGACTCCCCTTACATCGCCAATTGCGAAGTGCATTATAATCAGCCTGGGCAAAGCTTATTAAATGACAAACCATTAATTGATTTACCGCTCAATGCTGAGCGCTCTGAGCGCATTGTGGCTCGGTTTTTATCTCAACTAGATTTAATGGATTGCCTGCAGTACGGTTACGTGAGTGGTCAGGATGAAAGCATTACCCAACTGTCTAATCCTGTTTTTTTAGACTTTCTTGAAAAGCATCTTTAATTCCACACAACCAATACAAAACCCGCAGTAAACCTCACAGAAAAAAGCCCCGTCAGATCATTCTAATGGGGCTTTTTTATGCTTAACGATTTAGTGTAACGCTTATAAAAGACTATTCAGTTTTGGCCAGATTAAATCGGATAAGGTTTTAGAACCTTCTGCGGTGGGATGGATATTATCACTTAATACGTGATTGGCAGGTACCATGCCGCGTGAATCTAAAAAGGTGCAATTGGCCGTTGAATTACCACACGCATCATCCAAACGGTCAACGCCGTAGTTCACTGCTTTTTTCAGGTTAGCATTACCACGAGGTAGCTCGTAATAACCCAAATAAATAATGTCATTCACACCGTCATTGTCCATTTTATTTAATAGGTTAACGGCTTTGACGTAGGTGTCGTTTACCAGGTTGCGACAGCTGCGACTGATATTCCAACGCCACCAGTGTGTGCGACAACCATATGGGTCTAAAATCATGGCTGGGATTAAAATATCATTACCCCCACCATTCATCACTGCAATATTGATATTGCTGTTTGTAGAATTTGCATCGGCATATTGATTTTCAACAGAGCGCGCAATCAGTCCACCCGAAATTTCTGCACCACTTTGTGTGTAGTTACGAAACGTTAAACCGGCTTGTGCTTCTAGGTTGTTTTGAATGTCGCCAGAAAGATCAAAGATTGAATCCCCCAGTGTGACAATGTCATTGCGATCGGCTGATTCAACGTAATCGTTTCCGCCACAGGCAATGAGTGAAAGTAATAAACAAGCACTAGCAAGGGCCTTTGCTGTGTGTTTAATCGATTGGGTTAGCTTCATGTGTTTCTCCTTATTGTTTTTGTCCGAAGACTAAAGGAGTGTAGATAGGGATGAATATCACCCCTAGTAAATATGCGAACACTTTTTTATGTTTGTTCGCGGATGAATAATTTAATGTCATTTTTTAATTTTAAGATGACTAACTTAGTACACATGTTTCTTTTGATGAGACCAAATTAGTTACTGCCATAAAGCCTTGGCCTTTTGTATCTAAAAAAGTCAGTGGCTTCTTCTTTTTCAATGGTTGGCGCTTCATGTGAAAAGTGCTGAATTCTTAAGTCAGCTAACTTAGATTCTAATTCGGCACCAGAATACATACTGACCAGTTGATCCCTTGCTGACATGTATTCGTATCCGTTTTTCCAACGGTGTTCTTTTTGCTCATCGTCCTTTGCTAATTCAGAGATACGTGTTTCACTGAATCCAAGTTGTCGGCGGCTTTGCGCCAATGCCGCGGCACGTTCTTCGCTACTCATTTCTTTCAAATCGTTTTGCACGCTGTCTAAATGAAAGTAAATGTCCGCCACCATACCTTTACTGATCAGTAAGTTGCTGTGCTCATCCCCATATTGCTGATGAATACTATCCGTTAGGATGTATAAGCGATCTGTCATAGAAAGGTCATCGGCTTTATGCAATAACGCTAACGTATCTTGTATGTTTTTTTGTTTGTTTTCGTCTTCATCTTTTTCATGTTGCCAAATTTCTTCAGCCAAGTCGCCAAATAATTCTCGGCGCTTGCCCCATAAAGTACCGTTACGAGCCAATGCATTCATTTCATTTAATGTTAATAGCATACTGACATGCCAGTCGTTGTAGCTTCGCATATTAGCAAGCAATGCAAAGATTGCGTCTGCGTATTCTGGGAATGCATTTTTCATGATCTGTTGAAACACAGATAAACCATTATCTGGAAATTCTTCTATAACAAAGTCTCGAAAGTCAGCCATGCTTAGCTGCACTAACACATCCTGTATTTCATGACCATGCTGCTGTTTCATGCGAGTGGATAATGAGTCTATAAACGTTTGAATATCATTGACGGGTAAAAACGGAATGCCAGTAGCAGTGGTTTGTTGATGGGTTTGTTTATCTTCTGTGCTCACGATACTCACATCAGGGTCATAACCCCATTGCAGGTACACCAAACCACCCAGACAAACCGCTGTGAAAAACGCACTTTTTATTATTTTCATTATGCCTTCTCTATTTTTAAATCAGGGTGACGAATCACCCTAATTTCCACCTAATAACCTCTTAAACTAATTGATTAAAGTAGGCCTTGCAAGCTAGGCCAAATTAAATCGGCCAGCACTTGCGAGCCTTCTGCCGTTGGGTGGATATCATCGTCTAATACATAATTCGCAGGTATGTGCCCTCTAGGGTCCACAAAGTCACAATTTGCATTGGCATTCGCACACGCTTCACCTAATCGGTCAACGCCATAGGTTAATGCCTTAGCTAGGTTAGCGTTGCCACGTGGTAACTCGTAGTAACCTAGATAAACCACGTTTTGCACGCCATCTGCATCCATGGTGTTTAGCAGATTGACCGTATCAACATATACGTTATTGATCAGGTTTACGCATCGGCTTGAGATATTTTTACGGTACCATTTTGTGCGACACCCATAAAAATCCCCTAATGTTGCAGGAATTAAAATATCATTACCGCCGCCATCCATAACAACAGTATCAATGTCACCATTAAATGCATTGGCATCCGCGTATTGAAGGTTAATTGCACGGGCTAATGAACCACCTGAGATTTCAGCACCAGAAATGGTGTAGTCACGAAAGGTGGCACCTGCTTTTGCTTCTAAAAAACGCGGTAAGTCTCCAGATAATTCAAAAATTGAATCCCCTACCATAACAACGTCATTGCGATCAGCCGTTTCTACGTAGTCGGCTGCACCGCCACAGGCCACTAAGGCCAGAATTGACATTGCTAGTAGGCTTGTTTTTATTATTTTTGTTAACTTCATGTTGTTCTCTCCTAATGAAGAGTTATTAGATGGCTTTTTATCCTAGCCTAGGGCCTCTTTCAATTTTGTTCAGTTATACGAACGTTTTGAATTGTTGGTTCGTAATTAATAACAAAGTCTTATTTTGTCCTAGGATTTTTGTGCCAATTAGGGGATATTATTTCTAAACAATAAAAACAGATTCAATCTAAGAATCGTGCAAGGAAAGATCATGATAAGTGATATCTATTTTCGCTTACTGCTAGATATAATTAACAATGATCCTGCCATAACAGAAAAACCGTTAAGCTATAAAGAACTGAGCTTAACCGGTGACGATGTCGCGACTAAATATTTTACATATTTGGTTCAGTTCATATATTCCCACAACCCAAATTCAAACATGGGGTTTAGTTTTGGGCAAAATGTGGTGGCGTTAAATTTATGTGATTTTTTCAGAATGATCACAACCGCACAAACCGTAGAAGAATGCTTAGATGCCACGGTAAAAATTTACCATGTACTGGGGCTGCGCCCTTATCCGGTTGTTAATAAAGGGCCAAAAACCTCATCCCTAGCCATTGCCTTTCCATATGAAGATCGATCTGAAGCCTATACACGCCGCTTTACCTGCGAAGTATTTTTTGCATATGGTTTGGACTTATTTCAAAAATCTATTTCAATGGATGTTAAGCCCATTCGCATTCTTTTAGATTACCCTAGACCGAAATATGCCGATCAATATCAAGATTTATTTCAATGTGAAATTGTGTATGACGCCCCCATTGCAATGATCGAGTTCCCCACGAGCATGCTGTCGGCTTCTTTACCGGATCATAATAAACCGCTGCATAATATTTATATGGCGAAAGCATTTGAAACCTGGTCTGAAAATAAACGTCAGCAGAGTTTTCGATATCGGGCAATCACTCACTTAATGAGTCAATCCCCTTACAATTTCAGCAGTGCCAACTTGGCTGCCGCCATGAATATCTCTACTCGTGGACTGCAAAAGCGGCTTGCCGCTGAAGGTTGCTCTTATTCTCAGGTGTGCAAATTGGCCCGTCGAGAGCTCACTAAGATTTGCTTATTTCAAAAGAAAATGGATTTTGAAGAAACGGCTAAGATACTTGGGTTTCAAACTCAGGTGAGTTTTAGGAAATTTTTTAAAGAGCAGTTTGGGGGCAACCCTAAGGCATACGTTTTATCTCAGTCTACACAACTGGAAACGGCATAAATCATTCTTTGGGCTTTTCAGCGCAAACCGATCAATATGCCGTTTCAGTCAAGCGTTCTACTTACCAAACATAATATTCAGTTGCGCCAAGCTTAAGGAAAACTCACTTTGGGTCCATCCTTTTACCACGCCATGATTAGGTCGATACAAAGCACAGCGAACAGCGTATTCATTTTTAGATAGGCGCTGATCAATGTTTTGATCGGTACAATACTGGTCAACCCATGCTTTATTTAAATTTTTATTCAATTGTTTGGCTAAACTATTAGCTATTTTGTTTTTCCATTTTTGCTTGTTTTTAAACCTTGGTTTAACCGGGTGAATCCCTTCTGATTTAAAATACGTATTATGAGATGTCATGACATTTTTTTCACGGGCGATCTGATTCTGGGCTTGTATGGCATGCCCCATCACATTGGCCTTTACGTCTACTTGATGAGAGTAGGTCTCAGTGTATTCTTTTCCTGGAAACGTTGTAGACTTGGGATAGCCTTTTCTTTTTATTAGTTTCCTGATGACCTTTTTAGGATTTTTAGGGTCTTTAATCAGCTCTAATGTTTCTTTATATACCACGTACTTATGATGAAAGGTTTTAGGGGTGGTATGCACAGAATAATTGATTCGACCACTGAGTGATAATTTCAACGGTGACTTGGCTTCTGATGAAAACCAAGGATTGTTACTGATGGATTTTTCTACATGTTTTGCGATTTGATTCTTTGAAATACCCGCCGCACTTGAGACCTTAAGGCGACTACTGGAAATACTGGCATGTTGAAATCGAGTACTGTCTTTACTTAATTGATAGTGTTCTTTTAATGAAAACACAGCGCAGTAATCTTGCCAAACCCCATGTAAAAAGTGGCTCTCAGCGGTTAATTGTTTTTTCATGGTGCGACATTGCCGCTGACCTTGGGATTGCATGGCATCTTTATGAGTATTTAATGCTTTGTCTGCCAAGCCAGACGCTAAAATATATTCAAACTGTTTTAGGCTGTAAAAAAAACCGTTATGGTCTTTACGACTGGCCAAATAATTTAATTCTTTATTTAACCAAATCCCACCTTCTAGTACTTCTTCTTCGATGGTGGCCTTAACGCCGCTATCAG
>CAJXIT010000117.1 GCA_913054055.1 uncultured Thalassolituus sp. | reverse complement strand
ATCGCCTGCTACTTTTTACAATTTGCCTTACTCGGCACAGGTACTTTTGCCAGCGAAACCGCTGACACCGACAGCGCTTATCAAATCATCATCGGTTTAGTGCTCACATTGATAAAAGGCATTCCATGGCTAGTACTGATACCGGCCCTAGTAATGAAGACTAAGAATGCAATGGCTTGGATGAGTTATATTTGCCTGGTTTACTTTATAATTTGGATGCTGGCCGCTTTTGGTGAAAACCAACACAATTTAGGCACATTAGGTGTCACACTAACACTGATTCAGTTTTGCGCAGCTGCACTACACACTCGGTTAGCTAAGCGGCTACCTAAACAGTAACAAACAGACATAAAAAAACCCCTAATTTGGGGCTTTATATAAGCATTGATGGAAAAGGCTTACTCCTCCCACTCCTCATCTTCACCGAAGATTTCAGTGGTAACCGTTTCGCCACATTTTTTGCATTTACCATCGATGCACACTTTACCGTCAAGCTCGTATTCTTCAGGATCTGTCATCCCCAAGTCTACTTCTTGACATTTATTACACCAGGTTTGCTCTAAGAAAGAGGCTTGCTCTTCTTGGTCGCGCTGGTAAAAATCACGTTGTTGCTTGTCCATAGATTGGCTCCATCAAATAATTAGGCAGATTGTATATGGAATACCCACGTTTTCTAGTCCTAGAGAGCAGTAGTTACGAAGAAGATGCTTATCCCATCGCTGCATCTTGGTCTATTGCCACAGGAGAGCTCAAAGCCATCCTCATTCGCCCTGAAGATGAATGGCAACAATGGGACTCTACCAATGAAGACTCCCACGGCATTACTCGTCAACAAATCGAAATGCAAGGGGAAAGCGTTTTAGATGTATTGCGTGAAATGTCAGACGACTTCGATAAGCAACCCGTATTTGTGACCGAGCCTTATCTATATGAAAAGTGGTTAGACACCATGTATCGTGCTTATGGTGCCGAAGTGTCGTTTGACCTAGTCTCAGTAGAAGACATATTCAAAATGCCATTAGAAGACATCGAAGAAGAATTAAGCAATATTTCGAATAACTTATTGCTAGATCTTAAAGTATCAGAAGATCGAGTACGATGCATGCTTGAACTATTCCAGCGATTAACCGTTGCCGGTATCATACAACCTTACGAATAATTCACATTAATTGTGCGCACTCAAACCGTGCGCCCAACTTTCAAAAATGTATTTTACATACTAGTCCCAGACAACCTATCTTCCTCTACGTACAACCCATTCAATTTCGTGAATATCTGTTTAGAAAAATGTGCAATGGTGTAGTTGCCACCCGATTTTCCCGTCACACAAATTGGGGCTTGAATATATTTCCAACTCCTTAGAACATAGGATTTAACTTTAGGGTTATTAGCAACCACTGCATTCATTTTTTCATCCGTGCCTAAACAATGTTTTTTTAACAGCGCCTTTGATGCATCATCGTTACCCACATCCATAACTGCTGACGACAAATGCACACTAACCACTTTTAGCATGTCAGAATTTGCTAAAAATATTTCATAGTTTTTAGGGTGAATACCAGAACGATGCTTAACGATACTTTGATCAATCAAAGCATTCATCTCTTCAATAGATTTAGATAACCTTTCCAAATAAAAGTAAGAGTACCCCGCTTCCTCTGGTATCTCTTTAATATGTTTATTAACCAACAACCACTGATTTTTAATTTCATTAAGCGAGCCAGCATCTTTAAAATCTTCGCGCACAAATAAAGACAAAGCTGTATCTATATCAGACATGGACTTCTGCATCGCTTCTTTTGATCGGTGATCCCCATCAAAATACAGTAGAGAATTAATAAACGTCTGCGTAACAAGACCACTTAACACCATCATGCTTTGTTTTGGCGAAGGCGACTGTGCATAGGATAAAGAAAAATTGGTGAGTAGCGCTATTAAAACGAGCATTCTGTTTAAACATAGCTTTGATATAAGGGCTTTAATTATTCGTGTGAGATACATGGCTTGACAACCAACCTTTCAGACTAATTTAAGAAAAAGACTAAAATCGGATCAGAAACCTAACAGCTATTAAGGATAGTTATGCGGTATTTCTAATTATTATTGTTTTTGCCGATTTTTATCATACTTAGGTCGTACAACAGAAACGGATACTACCAATTCATTACGGATTTAACAAAAGGTCGTGACAATTTTTTCTTTGCACTTAAAGAAGCGTTATCAAGCTTTTGTAATACTTCAAACATATCTTCCATATGCCCCTTAACATTCTTCACCACATACTTGGCTACATCCTCCGCCATATCCATGCCTCGATTCTTAGCACGATATTGCAAAGCTGATACTTTAAATTCAGAACTAGGTTCTTCAATTGAATAAACCAATCCCCAAACCAGTCGAGAAGATAAATCGGGAAGCTTTACGCCCAATGCATCGGGAGATTGATCAGCCGCAAATAACAAACGCCCGCCACTGTCTCGGACTCGATTAAATAGATGAAAAAGCGCTTCTTCCCATTCAGGCAAACCAATAATTGCCTGTAAATTATCCAAAGCAATTAAAGGTAAACCTTCTAAGCTTTCGAAAATGGCCGGCGAATAATCAACCAACTCATCTAAAGGTAGATACACACTATTTAAGCCTTTGCTTTCGGCTTCGTGACAAGCGGCTTGCAGCAAATGGCTGCAGCCAGAACCAAGCGGCCCACTTATAAATATGCTTTGCTCGCCTTGACCAGCGGCGCTTAATTGAATTTGCGTGGCAAATTCTTGAGCATCACTGCTATAAAAATTTTCGAACGTGGCGTCATCACGCAATTGCACGCGTAACGGGAGTTGCTCTTCAACTTGCGGAGTCATGAATTTTCCGAATAAAACTCTGTATCTTTGTACAATTCGTGAACGTGGCGCAATAATACCACAATAATAGCTGCCACAGGCAGAGCTAATATCACACCTACAAATCCAAATAATTGGCCACCCGCCATAATGGCAAAAATAACAGCCACAGGATGTAAACCAATTTTATCTCCCACCAATATGGGGGTTAAAACAACAGATTCAATCACCTGCCCAAAAAGAAATACCGCAAAAATCAAAATCAAATGGTAATCCACTCCAAATTGTACATACCCAGCAACCATGGCGGCTGCAATACCGATTGCAAACCCCATATAAGGGACAATGCTGGCGGCACCCGCAAGCAAAGCGACCAATAAGGCCAACTTCAAGCCTACCATCCACAAACCAATGCCATAGATAACGGCCAGGGCTGCCATCACCCATAACTGCCCCCTCAAAAATGCACCCACAACGTCATTGCATTCGATGCCAAGTTTTGATGTTGTCGCCTGAAATCGAATGGGAAACAACCTAAGCAGCTTGGCAGTTAAAACATCCCAATCTCTTAACAAATAAAACCCCACGACCGGTACTAAAGCCAAATTAACCACCAAGCCTATAAGGCTACCAGTAGACGCTGAACCCTGAACCACTAATTTGGAAATAATATTCTGCGCGGTACCAAGCTGTGATATTAGTTGCTCTTTTATTGAAGAGGCCTGAAATACATCCGGATCAACCCCAAAAGTGGCCACAACCCATGGAAAAAACACCAACTGAAACCATTCGATTACATCTGGAATGTGCCCATATGCAACCTTTAATTGATTAATCAAAAGAGGTACAAGTAAAACGATGACTCCGAGCAATAAAAGCGTAATAACAATAAAACAAATCACAACAGAAAGTGTTCGGCTTAAACCTAAGGCTTCTAAACGGTCGGCAATGGGGTCGCCAAGATAGCCAAACAGTGCCCCTAATATAAAAGGCATTAACACAGGCTCTAAACTGGCTAGCAACCACCCTAGCAGTGCCAAAGCTACCAATAGGATTAACAGTTTATTATTAACTTGAATCGAATCTCTCAAAGCAAAACCCTTTTTCATATGCCCATTCTATGGGCGCCAAATAAACTGAGACATTGATTGATTTTGATCTACATCCTCTGAAGATACCGCCACTGCTACAATCTTTTTATCAAGGGACAAAGTTTGCATTAGCTGATCAAGCGTTCCATTCAAAGATAGATTTAAAAGGACGTCACTATCCGACATTTTTATTAATGAAACCTGCTTAGTTATGGCCAATTTATTTAAATACTTTAATAAATGCCCATAGTCTTCTAAAGTATTCACCTTGCGAATATTGGCCAACAGTCCGGTTTGTTTTTCAGTACTGGGTTTCAAAGCGTATGCATCGGCCAGTACTTTTGCCCCTGCACTTAGCCCCCATAACATTTGCTCTTCTAAAGTTTGAGAACGGAACTCATACTCAAACTCTTGCCCTTTAAAATAAAAACGCCAGTTACCTAGCCAGCTTTCCTCATCAGGCTGATAAATCCGCCCAGCCAATATAGATTCAGCACCATATCGCTCGCTTGCATTCAAAACACCTTCTTTAAACAACCCCCATAACTGCACCATAGGCAATTTAATAGAATCTTCTAAATCGTAAATTGGAAGAACCAATGGCAAACCACGCTTTTTAGCCGCCTTATTAAGTTTCGATAAGGCTTTGTGCTCAGAGGTATCCGTTAAAATCTGGCGCTGACCATCATCCACCGCCACCCAGGTCATGATCGTGGGCCGGTTAGCCCCCCATCTAGGCAACTGAGCCTGTCGAATAATGCGCTGGATTGATTTACCTTCAAATCGCATATTCAAATAACTTGACCCTGGAGGTGCATCAGGGCCCCATTCAGATTCTTCCAACCTAGCAAAACTGAACTGATACAAGTATTGATCAGCGATATTTAAAGCTCGGAAGACCACTGGGTGCTCTATTGGCACAGGGAACCCACTAACTTTGTGCAGAACATCCATCAGACCTTTCTTAGCCCCCTCTTTTCGGGCTTGAGCCGATTGATCATTTACCACTACTTGGGCATCGTATAAACCATCAACTTGCTTAGCCAAAACCTGGGCAAAAGACAGACTGGTTAAAATTAATACTATTAAAAACTTCATTTTAGTGACTTCAAATGGGAAAACTGGGGCTATTCTGACAAATATTGAAAAAATTACAGCCCCTAGCAAGAAATTCACTGCTTTAAGGCCTGTAAGAATTCTAATAATGCGCACCAAGTGCTAAAATCCGCCACCAATTTTTTAAACTGCAATTCATAGGGCTGCCTCATGAGCGAGCAAAACAAGTCTCTTAGCTACAAAGACGCCGGTGTTGATATCGATGCGGGTAACGCACTGGTTGACAATATTAAAGGCGTTGTAAAGAAAACTCGTCGCCCAGAGGTAATGAGTGGCATCGGCGGCTTTGCTGGCCTATGCAGCCTACCAACCAAATATAAAGAGCCTGTTTTAGTATCTGGCACAGACGGCGTGGGCACCAAACTTCGCCTAGCCATGGACCTAAACAAGCACGACACCATAGGCATCGACCTTGTGGCCATGTGTGTGAACGACCTAATCGTATGTGGTGCTGAGCCTCTGTTCTTCCTAGATTACTACGCCACTGGCAAGCTAAACGTAGACGTAGCCACCAATGTAGTAACCGGCATTGGCGAAGGCTGCTTACAGTCTGGCTGTGCACTAGTAGGCGGTGAAACCGCAGAAATGCCAGGCATGTACGAAGGGGAAGACTACGACCTAGCGGGCTTCTGCGTAGGCGTAGCTGAAAAAGCCGAACTGATCGACGGCAGCAAAGTAAAAGAAGGCGATGTCATTATAGGCCTTAAATCGTCTGGTGTTCACTCAAATGGCTACTCTTTGGTTCGTAAAGTGATCGAAGTATCTGGCGCCGATTTAAGCCAAGACTTAGACGGTCAAAGCTTAGGTGATGCCTTAATGGCGCCTACCCGCATTTACGTGAAGCCAATTCTAAAAATGTTAGAAACCATTGATGCCCACTCTATTTGCCACATTACTGGCGGCGGCATGTACGAAAACATCCCTCGTGTATTACCAGAAGGCACCAAATGTGTTCTAGACAGCGCAGCTTGGGAACGCCCAGCCGTGTTTGATTGGTTACAAGAAAAAGGCAACATCGATTGGCACGAAATGCACCTAACCTTTAACTGCGGCTTAGGCATGATCGTTGTGGTTGACGAAAAAGACGCACAGCAAACAATTGATCTTTTAAATGCCGAAGGCGAAACCGCTACATTAGTTGGCCGCATTGAAAAAGCAGGCGAAGGCGACGAGCAAGTCATCGTTAAAGGCGTAGACGAGGAATAATTCGTTGAAATCAGAAAAAGCGGAACCCGCTCGTATTGTTGTACTGATTTCCGGCTCTGGCAGCAATATGCAAGCCATTGCCGAATCATGCGCTAAAAAAGAATTAGACGGTGAAATTGTTGCCGTCATCAGCAACCGCCCTGAAGTAATGGGACTACAGCGTGCCAAAGAGTTTGAGATCGCAACCGATGTTGTGGATCACACCGAATTCTCAAGCCGTGAAGAGTTTGATGCAAATCTAATTCGTGCCATTGATGAGCATACCCCAGACCTTGTGGTACTGGCCGGTTTTATGCGCATCCTAACGTCTGACTTTGTCCGTCGCTACAAGGGGCGTATGCTAAACATTCACCCTTCTTTACTACCAAAGTACAAAGGCCTAAATACTCATCAGCGTGCATTAGACGCAGGTGATAAAGAAGCCGGCGTCACCGTACATTTTGTTAGTGAAGATCTAGACGGCGGTGCAAACATCATTCAAGCAGTTGTACCTGTTTTGGATGATGACGACGAAGGCACGCTTCGCAGTCGCGTTCAAATACAAGAGCACGTGATCTATCCAATCGCTGTTAAATGGTTTGTTGAAGGTCGCTTAAGCCTTAATAAGGGTGACGCATATTTTGACGACAAGCCCCTCCCCATTCAAGGTTTACAACTTAAGTAAAGCTTTATTGAACGCACAAAAAAGCCGCTGATCCAGCGGCTTTTTACTCAAATATTATAACTACACCCTAATACCTTCCATCCCAAAAGACAGGGTTGTAGATGCTTGAGCCTGAGCAGCGTCCTCAACACCAAACAAACCAGCCCTTAACTGAGCCGACACACCAAACAAATTAAATATAATATTCTCAAACTCAAAATAATCCATCTTTGAAACTGACCGACTAAAACACAGCATCATTGCATCATTACTTGGATCAAATGCAATACTCCCACCCATGGTATCCCCTTGAAATAAATTCTTAATCAAGGCTTCGCGCATGATTCCAGCAGAAACAGGATCATCATAAATGACCCCTAGAACGCTGGATACATACATAATGTCACCGGCAGGTGCTTCAATAATCAAACACTCATCATCAACTGACTTAAGATGACAACACCCTTGCTCATCTAGCCCCATTTTAGAGCCTTGCTTTAGAGAAAACTCTTTAAGCCAAGACTCAACTTGATCAACTGCAGTTGTCATTCCCATTATCTACTCCAATAATAACTAACCATTAGTCCTTTGATGCCCACCAGGTGTATGCCACGCACGCTGCTGAACCGAGCCATCTTCATTAAGTTCAGGGGCTAAATAATTATGATCGACATGACGGGTGTTGAATGCGCTCTTAACATCTGAAAAACTTTTAAAGTGCGCCGACACAGGAGAGGTCAAACCCAAACCTTCCATACCCCTAAGAGACTCCCTATTCTCGTTATCTTCCTCTGCCAAGTTATTATCACCTTGGCCAAACAAGGCATTAACCATGGTATGAACCGATTCATATTGAGAATGCGCATAACCGTCAGGCGCACTGAAATGCCAGTATAAATACATTACTTCCATTGACTGCATTGCTTCCTCCTTGGTTGCAATGGTTACCGGCCCAGCCTCATCTTGAGGATGTGCAATCCACATGCAGAAATTTAAGAAATCTAAAGTTGTACCTGAAGAACCTTGTACATAGTCGTGTTTTTCATGAGAAGGATGAAAGCGATTAGCGACTGCATCTCTAACCTTACCTTGCAACCACTCCATTCGTGTAGGGTTTGCATTAGCATCAGCAAGATTACGATCCGATGGATCACGCTGTAGAATAGGATGCTCAGTTAAACGGGCTCTTCCTGTATAGGACCTTCCTCCTACAGGATCACTAACAATATTACACAAGCCTTTACTGTCGATGAAATGCTTCATGGACCCAACTTGCTCGTTAGACTCACTTTTGCATACCTTCATCACATCCCGCATAACGGCCATACCACGAATAATGAAAGCCGTTTCATCTAAAGTTAGCTCATCTTCCTTTTCACTTAACTCTTGCATTTTAGCCGTAATCTCAGGGCTCATCCCTTCCGATAGAGATGTTGTTCCAATATTTAGAAAACCCTTAACAACATCAACACCACGAATAAGCCCCATATATGACCATCCTCGATCTTTCTGATTCCCTGTGACGCCGCCGTTTTTATCAATACTTGGCCAACCGTGACGAACTTCTGCCTGCCCTCTCATACTGCCAGAGTCCCTGAATCTGTCTGCCACCTTGACAAAAAAACTGGCGCTATTTTGAATCAATTCTTTATCATTCATGGCCCCCGCAACAAAAAAACAATTTTTCTCTTTTGCTGTCAGTAAATCAATATTGGTTGATTCCTTAGAAAAATTTCGCATAGTCTCTTGACGATCAGACCATGACCCTTGATTTAAATTAGGAAACTGCTCACGAATAGTTGTAAACATAGATGCCATTAAACGATTAAAACTAGGTCCTAGCTTCACAACACTCTGTCTTATGTTAGCAATGGGTCCTGCTACATCCCCTCTTTGTGCAGGTGCCCCTCCTTGAGGACCACCTTCTTGCTGAACAACAGCTCCGGCACCATGCCCTGCACCAACATCGTTTCTTTGCCCAAATAAATTATTGACTAAACTGCCGATCGTCATGTTCATTCTCACATTTATAGATTGAAACTAGTAAGTAACTTTATCAGCGAAATAGTTGTTCATATAAAATAAACGAAACTATTTAACAGGTATCGATACATAACCTGCATCAAACAGCAAAAGATAAGTAATATGTTTTTTCAACAAGGAGCCAAGCTTTCTCTTAATGTACTCATTAAAGATCTTGCTAAGCAATTATCCCTTGATGATATTCCAGAATTAAATTCGGGTATCCACCAGATTCAAATTGACACCGTTACCTTAAATATAATGACACAAGGGGATGGTGTATTACTCTACACCACGCTTTCAACTGAAATAAAAGCCAAAATAGAAGATTTAAATACCTTGCTTATCCAAACCTGGGCTCACAAAGACAGTCAATACGAATGCCTTTCAATGGATAGCGATCACTCCCTATACCTATCAAGAAAACTTCCTCCTAGCCAACAATCTCATGAAGCATTCCAACTGGCTGTAGAAAAATTTATCAACACATCGGAATACCTGCTAGAAATAATATCCAGACAAAACAGTCACTCAAGCGTTCATTCTTACGCACCTATCAACCAACAGCCTCACGCTAGCATTAAGCAAGGCCTTTAGAATGAATAAAGCGTTTAGATTAACCATACAAACAATCTTGCTATATTGCTTAAGCACACACTGCCTTTCTAACGCAATGCCATGGTTAGGAAAAGAGAACTATAGCTTGCTAAGTAAAAATGAAACCGTACAAGATGTTCTCAAAAACTTTGCCAATAT
>CAJXIT010000116.1 GCA_913054055.1 uncultured Thalassolituus sp. | reverse complement strand
AAAAAAACCGCGCTTTTTAAGGCGCGGTTTTTTTATGTAAACTATTTAATGCATTAAACATTAAATAAGAAGTGTAAAACGTCACCGTCTTTTACTATGTACTCTTTACCTTCGACTCGCAGCTTACCTGCATTTTTACAGCCCGCTTCACCTTTATATTCGATGAAGTCATCGTAGCTCATGGTTTCAGAGCGAATGAAGCCTTTTTCAAAATCAGTATGAATCACACCAGCCGCTTGAGGCGCTGTAGCACCTTGTTTAACGGTCCAAGCACGCACTTCTTTCACGCCTGCAGTGAAATAGGTTTGTAATCCTAATAATTCATAGCCTGCACGAATCACGCGGTTTAAACCGGGTTCGCTTTGCCCCATCTCTTCTAAAAACATGGTGACGTCTTCTGGGTCGTCTAATTCAGAGATTTCTTGCTCAATCTTGTTGCAAACCGGTACAACGCTGGCGTTTTCTTTGGCGGCAATTTCACGCACGGTTTCTAAAAATGGATTGTCTTCAAAACCATCCTCAGCCACGTTGGCAATGTACATGGTTGGTTTAACGGTAATCATGTGCAGCATGCGAACACGCTTTTGCTCTTCTTCATCCAGTTCTAGAGAACGAACAGGTAGGCTGTCTTCTAAATGAGGAATGATTTTTTCTAAAAGTGCTTTATCAGCAACTGCATCTTTGTCGCCGCCTTTAGCTGTGCGAGTAACACGTTGCAATTGTTTTTGTGCGCTTTCTAGGTCGGCTAAAATTAATTCTAAGTTGATGACATCGATGTCATCCGCTGGATTAATTTTATTTTCTACATGGATCACGTTTTCGTCTTCAAAACAACGAACCACATGCGCAATGGCATCGGTTTCACGGATATTGGCTAAAAACTGGTTACCAAGGCCTTCGCCTTTAGACGCGCCTTTTACCAAGCCAGCGATATCAACAAATTCCATGGTGGTTGGGATGATTTTTTCAGGGCTAACAATGTCAGCCAGTGCATCTAGACGCGCATCTGGCATAGGCACTAGGCCGCTGTTTGGTTCAATGGTGCAAAAAGGAAAGTTTTCTGCGCCAATACCTGATTTAGTTAGTGCATTAAAAAGAGTGGATTTACCTACGTTAGGTAAACCGACGATGCCACATTTAAAACCCATGTTTGTTTACCCCTTGAAGGTATGAAGACGATTCATGGCTCCTGGCCAATCACCGTCTACCGTGCTGTCTATTTCCGATGCGGCAACATCAATTACCGCTTCAATTTTTTTCAAGTCGTCTTTGTTTGGTTTGCCCAGTACATGGCTGGTCACTTTATTTTTATCGCCCGGATGTCCGATACCAATGCGACAGCGATAAAAATTTTTGTTATTACCCATTTTGCTAATGATGTCGCGTAAGCCATTTTGGCCACCGTGCCCGCCACCTAGTTTAAATTTGGCTGTGCCAACAGGTAGGTCCAGTTCATCGTGTAAAACTAGAATTTCATTAACAGGAATTTTGTAAAAGTTAGCTAAAGTTTGAACCGCTTGGCCACTTACATTCATGAAGGTAGTTGGGAAAAGTAAAAAGACGTCTTCGCCCTTGATGCGGGCTTTACCACTGAGACCGTGGAATTTTTTTTCTGGTTTCAGTTGCACGCCATATTGGCGTGCAATCTGATTGAGTAACCAAGCACCTGCATTGTGTCGGGTATTCTCATATTCTGAACCGGGATTGCCCAGGCCCACAATTAGACGAATTTTATCCTTCACAATGCTTGTCCTATAGCTTAACTATCAGTTACTCAGCAGCTGGAGCGTCTTCGCCTTCAGCGGCAGCATCAGCTTCTTCATCGTCAGCTGCAGAACCCTTAGGTACGTCAACGTGAGCAACAGAAGCATCGTGATCAGCACCGTGAGTAAGCGCAAGAATTTCAACGCCTTCAGGAAGTTTAAGATCAGAAAGGTGGATTTGAGTACCCACTTCAACTTCTTCAAGGTCAACTTCGATGAACTCAGGAAGTTTACCAGCCGCACAGATAACAACAACGTCAGACATAACGTGAGTGATCTTACCGCCTTGTAGTTTAACGCCTTTACAAGTTTCTTCGTTGATGAAGTGTAAAGGAATGTGCTGCTTGATGATGGTGTCATTAGATACACGTTGGAAATCTACGTGAAGCACCATTGGCTTGTATGGGTGACGTTGAACGTCTTTAATCAATACGTTTTCAGCTTCGCCGCCTTCAACGTTCAAAGTAACAATGTGGCTGAAGAAACCTTCGTCTTCAAACGCTTTGTTAAGATCTTTAAGAGCAAGTTGTACGTTTGCTGGTGCTTTATCGCCACCGTAAACGATTGCTGGAGTTACTGCTTCTAAGCGACGTAGGCGGCGGCTCGCACCCTTACCTTGAACTTCGCGAACAGTAGCATTTAATTCGTAATTTGCCATGGTTTTAAACCCTCTATAAATGAAATCAGCCCTAACCCCGCGACCAGAGTTAGAGCCTATTTTTAACCCAGTTAACTGTTATAGAAAACTGAGTCGCATCAAGCGTTATTCCGACTAGCGGAACATCGCACTGATGGATTCTTCGTTATTAACACGTCTAATTGACTCTGCTAATAAGCCCGCAAGCGTTAGCTGACGGATTTTTCCGCTTGCTTTTGCTTCGTCAGTTAAAGGAATGGTGTCAGTTACAACCAGTTCATCTAACTCTGAATTTTGGATATTCTTTAAAGCGGAGCCGGATAGTACAGGATGTGTACAGTAGGCCACAACCTTTTTCGCTCCAAATTGTTTCAGGGCGTCGGCGGCTTTACATAATGTGCCAGCTGTATCCACCATGTCGTCAACCAATACACAGGTACGGTCAGTCACGTCACCAATGATGTGCATAACTTGCGCTTCGTTGGCTTGTGGACGACGTTTATCAATGATGGCTAGGTCAGCATCATTTAGCTGTTTCGCAATGGCGCGGGCACGTACTACGCCGCCAACGTCAGGAGAAACAACGATTAAATCTTCGTAATTTTGCTTTTCAATGTCATCTAGTAAAATTGGAGAACCATAAATGTTGTCCATTGGGATGTTGAAAAAGCCTTGAATTTGGTCTGCGTGTAAGTCAACTGTTAATACGCGGTCTACACCGCCGGTTTCTAGCATGTCAGCCACAACTTTTGCAGAGATAGGCACACGGGCTGAACGAACACGACGATCTTGGCGAGCATAGCCGTAGTAAGGAATAACAGCCGTAACACGGCCAGCAGATGAGCGACGTAGGGCGTCGGCCATCAAGATTAATTCCATGATATTGTCGTTAGTGGGTACACAAGTAGGCTGGATGATGAATACATCCTTACCACGTACATTTTCTTGAATGTCGATGGTAATTTCACCATCACTGAATTGGCCGCAGGTGGCTTCGCCAAGTGGTAGATCTAAACGCTCAACAATAAGTCGCGCTAGTTCTGGGTTAGCATTACCGGTAAAAACCATTAACTTAGACACGTCGGATACCCCTGGTGCTAATTACATTTCAATGATGGATTTGGAATAGATGGCAGGGGTGGCAGGATTCGAACCTACGCATGACGGGATCAAAACCCGTTGCCTTACCGCTTGGCTACACCCCTGTAATAGACTAGCTATTTACAGCTTTCTGCAATGGTGAGATGTTTAAACCCTTTGCTTTAAATGCTGAAGTATCAGCAGGTAGCTGGTTTAAAATCTTGTTTGCTTCGCTTTCAGAGTTTACCTCTAAGAAGCAGCAAGCACCAGTGCCAGTCATTCTAGCAGAGCCAAATTTTCTAAGCAAATTCAATGAGTTACAAACTTCTTGATGCAGCTTAGTGACCACGTTTTCACAGTCATTTTGACCCTCGCCCCGAAGAGCGGCGCTAATTCTGCACGTTGGTGTGTCCCTTGTCAAATCTTTATGGCAAAAAATTTGCCCGGTGTTCACATGACAATCAGGAACCACCACCACAAACCAGTTCTCATCTAAATCCAGCATAGGTGTTAACTTTTCACCGACCCCTTCGGCCCAAGCGGCTTCGCCACGGACAAACACAGGAACATCGGCACCTAAGGTTAATCCTAGTTCAGCTAATTCATGAATGCTTAATTGAGTGCCCCATAAATGATTCAAACCCAGTAAAGCAGTGGCTGCGTTTGAGCTGCCACCCCCAAGGCCACCGCCCATGGGTAAAATCTTATTTAACTGAATGTATGCACCTTGTTCGCACCCTGTCTTATCTTGAATCAGTTTGGCGGCTTTATAGATAAGGTTATCGGTCAGTGGCACCCCTGGGATCTCAGGGCGGATTTCGATTTTACCCGACTCATTAGGGCTAAAGCTTAAAGTGTCGCAATAATCGATAAACTGAAAAATGGTTTGCAGTTCGTGGTAGCCATTATCGCGTTGCCCAGTGATATGTAGGAATAAGTTCAGCTTGGCAGGGCTGGGTAAGATTAAGGTGGTATCTACAGGCTGTGTCATGAATAACTTATGAGTATCGGTATTACGCAATTCAAGAGTCGAAAGTCCAGTTTTTAATCACAATTAAAAACTTCCATTGCCCTTGGCTGATTTTGATTTTGGATGGTTGATCATAATACTCGTTGTACCTTGGGTAGGCCACAAGCCATTTGTCTTGTTTGATTTGCATTAGGCGGCCGTCTTCTTCTGTTTTGCTGGCAGCACTATAGGGCGCAGCTTGGCCTTTCAGCCAAAATGGCAAATTTTGTACGGGGAAAAACCAGCCTAATTGTTCATATATCAGCTTTTGCGGGTTCAGGCCTGAAATGGTTTTGCCATTTTGGGTGATGCTGATGCGTTCGGCATTGCCTTTAATGCGCGTGCTACCAACGGATAAAGGGCCGCTCACATACACGTCAAAGTTATTTTCTAGCTGTTGCCATTCAATAAAACCGGCCACGGATTCTTTGGGGGTGGTGATGCCAATTTTTCCGCTCACCCCCCAATTGCTTAGTGGGTTGCTGGGCTGCGGCAGCGATGAGCAGCCTTGAAGCAGGAGTACGCTAGCGGCCATGCAGAATAAGGCCGCTTTTTTTAAAAAAGTCATGGGATGTTTAAGCATATTTATAATTGGACTTGTAATCGATCCAAGGTGTCTTTAATGATTTGGCTGGCAGGTTGCTTTTGCAAGCCTTCTTGCCATATGTCTCTTGCTTTATCGTGCTCGCCCATTTGCCAAAGCACTTCACCTAAATGGGCAGCCACTTCTGGGTCAGGGAATACCTTATAGGCTTCTTCTAATAACTTTAGAGATTCATCAATTTTACCCATGCGGTAATACACCCAACCCAAGCTATCAATGATGGCCGGGTCGGTTGGGGATAGTGCTCGAGCTTGCTGAATAAGGTCTAACGCTTCATCAAGGCGACGCGTGTGATCGGCCAGTGTGTAACCCAAAGCGTTCAGCGCGGTGGCATTCTTTGGGTTTTTTTCAATGATGTAGCCGAGGTCTTCTTCAAGTTGGTCAATATTGCCCAGTTTTTCAGACACCATGGCGCGGCTGTAGCGTAAATCCGTGTTGTCAGCATAGGCTTTTAAGGCATCGTTAAGTACCTCTAGTGATGCTTCGTATTGGTGGGTGCGATTGAGTAGGTCCACTTCCATTAAAAAGTAGGCTTGTTTGTGTTTGCTGTCTTCTATGCGCATTTTACGAATATGGGTTAAAGCTGGCTCGATTTTATCTTGGGCTAGGTAAATTTGAACGATGCCATTTTGGGCCGCTAAAAATTCTCGGCCAGCAATCATCGCTTGATAGTGCTGCAATGCTTGTTCGTATTCTTTGCGGTGCTGAGCAATGCGTCCCAGATAATAGTGCGCCTCGTTTTCCATTTGGTGTAAGTTCAGCAGTTTTTGCAGGGCGGCTTTGGCTTCATCGTGCTCGCTCAGTTCTAAGTGTGTAAGTGCAAGCGGCAGTAATACCTGAGCATCTAATGGGTAGGTGTCAGCGATTTCTTGGAAGGCGTCGCGGGCCAATGGGATGTTTTTGTTTTTGATTAATAATCGGGCTTTTAATAGGGTAAAGGCTTTATCTTGTTTAAAGTGTTCTAGCGCCTGATTAATGGTCGTTAAGGCTTCGGTATGGTTGCCCATTGAGGATTGTAAGCGAGACTTTAATCCCCAGGCTGGGTAGTATTTTTTATTCAGTGTTAATAGCTGCTTAGTAATGCTTAAGGCTGTCTCATAATTGGCTTGCTGTTGATGAAGGCTGGCCACATTAAACAACAAAGCCTGATTTTTGCTGTAGTGCTGGGTCAGTGGCGTTAGGCTCTCTAACCATAGCTCTCGAGAGCCTTCGGTCATTGAACTGCCTTGCAAGCTAATAAAGCTGATGTTCACATTGGGTTTATTATCTAAGGCTTTTTGCAGGTGAATAACCGATTCACTAAAGCGGGCGGCTTTCACCAATTCTTGGCTTAAGGCGATTTGTCCTTCTGGATTTTCCTGGTCCAGTTTCACCCATAAAGTAGCCGCATCTAAGGCGGCCTGATCTGCACCAATGTATTGGGCGATTTGAGTGGCGCGAGCGGTCACGGCAGGGTCTTGTGTGCGGTGAGCTTCTAATAAGTAGTTGCCAAGTGCTAGATCGAAAAGTTGGCGTTGGCCCGCCATTTCAGCCACAAGCAGGGCATAAAACGTATTCACGCTATACTCTGATGATTGCTGGGCATCTTCCTCTGGACTGAGTCCGTAACTATTTTGGATAGTCAGAAGAATGGCAAGAAACCCGATGGAAAACCGTTTAAACATACATTAACCCTATGTGCACAACGTCCATAATTGGTCCTTATGATAAGTTTTGCAAGCTAGGCCACTATTTTAGTGTATTTATGGATATAATACGGCCCTTTTGATGAAAGCTGAAATAATTGCCCCTGATAAAGCGGACGATTAATAGACAATAAGTAGTTCATGACGTTATTAACCCTAGGTATTAACCATAAAACAGCGCCTGTTGCGGTACGGGAGAAGGTTGCATTTGCCCCTGATCATCTGCCTGCGCAACTGCGTGAGGCCAATGCCTCTCATGGGGTGCAGGAAATTGCCATTTTATCCACCTGTAACCGCACCGAGTTGTATTTCACAGCTGACCACGACAATGCCAGTTTATTGCTTCAATGGATGAATCAAGTGCATGGGGTGTCATTAGAAGAATTAGAAGCCTGCCATTACGCCCACGTGGGCGAAGACGCGGTTCAGCATATCATGAGTGTGGCCAGTGGATTGGACAGTTTGATACTGGGCGAGCCTCAAATATTAGGCCAAATGAAAAGCGCCTATGCAGTGGCGCAAGAGGCCGGCACCATTGGGCCTGAATTAGATCGCTTATTTCGCCAAACCTTTACTGTGGCGAAACAAGTGCGAACCGATACCGCCATCGGACAGAACCCCGTTTCCGTAGCTTATGCCGCGGTGAATTTAGCCCAGCGTATTTTTGCTGATTTATCGTCTAGTAAGGCATTGTTAATTGGTGCTGGTGAAACCATCGACTTGGTGGCCAAACACCTTGTTGATGCTGGGGTAAAAGATATTACCGTTGCTAACCGCACGTTAGCTCGTGCCGAAGCATTGGCCGATCAGTTTGGGGCAAAAGCCATTTTGCTGTCAGATATTCCTGATGAACTGCATAAAGCTGACATTGTGATTGCGTCAACGGCCAGCCCACTGCCTATTTTAGGTAAAGGTACGGTGGAGCGCGCTATGAAAAAGCGCAAGCATGCGCCTATGTTCATGGTAGACATTGCCGTTCCGAGAGACATTGAAGCGGAAGTGGAAGAGATTAATGATATCTACCTGTATACGGTGGATGACTTAAAAGACATCATTGAAGAAAATGTGCGCCAGCGTGAAGACGCGGCCAAAGATGCAGTGGAAATTATTGAAGCGGGCAGTGCCGACTTCATGCGTCAATTGCGCACCTTGGATGCAGTGACCACCCTAAAAGCCTTCAGAAATCACGCAGAAGATATTCGTGATCAAGAATTAGAAAAAGCGTTTAAGCGATTGCAAAAAGGCGAGTCACCGGAAAAAGTATTGAATACCATGGCCAATTTATTAACCAATAAATTGATTCATCAGCCCACGGTACAAATGCGCGATGCCAGCTCAGAAGGGCGAAAAGAAGTGATGGAGTGGGTGCAGGAGCTTTATCAGCTTTCTGATACCGACCTAGATTAATATAGCTGCGGGTAAGTTTGGACAGTGGCAACAGCCAACCAGACAATAAATCGCCCAATCAAATTTAAAATTCGATTTAAAGATATAAGTGACCATGAAAGATTCTGTTAAATTAAAATTAGAAACGCTGGGCGAGCGCTACGAAGAGATTGGCCATTTATTATCCTCTCCAGAAGTGATTGGTGATCAAAATAAATTTCGTGCACTGTCCATGGAATACGCAGAAATCGAAGACATTGTTAAAACGTTCTCATCTTATAGAGATGCTGAAGATAACTTTGAAGAAGCCAAAATCCTTGTACAAGACGAAGACCCAGAAATGCGTGAAATGGGTCAAGAAGAATACAAATCTGCAAAAGCGGAAATAGAACGCCTTGAAGGCGAGCTTCAAATTTTATTGCTGCCAAAAGATCCTAATGACGGTAAAAACGTGATTGTGGAAATTCGTGCCGGAACAGGTGGTGACGAAGCGGCTATTTTCTCCGGTGATTTATTCCGCATGTATACCCGATACTCCGAAAAGCGGGGTTGGAAGTTTGAAGTGATGAACTCAAACGAAGGGGAGCACGGCGGTTATAAAGAGATCATTGTGCGCATAGCGGGAGATGCGGTTTACAGTCAGCTAAAGTTTGAGTCTGGTGCTCACCGAGTACAGCGTGTACCGGCCACAGAAAGCCAAGGTCGTGTGCATACTTCAGCGTGTACCGTTGCCGTTATGCCAGAAGTGGAAGACGAAGCCGATATCGATATTAACAAAGCCGATTTAAAAGTGGACACCTTCCGCGCCAGTGGTGCGGGTGGTCAGCACGTTAACAAAACGGATTCCGCCATTCGTATCACTCACATTCCAACTGGATTTGTGGTGGAGTGTCAGGATGAGCGTTCGCAGCATAAAAACCGTGCACGTGCCATGAGTATTCTGGCGACGCGCTTAAACGATGCCATTGCTCAAAAAGCCGCAGCGGAACAAGCGGCTGAACGTAAAAGCTTGGTGGGTTCTGGTGATCGCTCTGAACGTATTCGTACTTATAACTATCCACAAGGTCGCATGAGTGACCATCGCATCAACTTAACGCTTTATAAGTTAAACGAGCTTATGGAAGGCGATATGGACATGGTTGTACAGCCTTTGATTCAAGAGCATCAAGCTGAACTATTATCATCTATGGGTGGTGACGAATAGAGCTTTCAGCTTTTATCGCTTGCCAGCAAACTCGTACAGGTTTTTTTAGTATCAGTAATATCTAACTGTTACTACTATTTAATGTAGGGGGCGTGCTTGCACGCGAAACACTATCAGTCATCTCGAATTTTTACTAGCACACATGATGTGGCAGTGCTTCGATTTGATTTAGACATGTAAAAACATCAGTTAGACAAACAAAGCGTTCATAATAAACCATGCCCATACTTAATTTATTAACCATCAAGCATGCACTCACCATGGGAGCTAATGAATTAAAGCAATCAGATACACCTGAATTAGATTGTGAATTAATCTTGCTGCATGTTTTGAACGCTCATCGAAATA
>CAJXIT010000115.1 GCA_913054055.1 uncultured Thalassolituus sp. | reverse complement strand
TTCACGCCCAGCGGGAAAAAGACGGTCAAGTAAGCCGTGAACTTTGGACCAAAGCTGGCGAGATGGGTTTCTTATGCCCAACCGCACCAGAAGCGTATGGTGGCTTAGGGTGTGATTTCCGTTACAGCGCTGTGGTTATGGAAGAAATTTCACGCACCGGTTGTTCTGGTATTGGTTGGCCATTACACAGTGACATCGTCATGCCTTACATTGAAAACTGGGGCACAGAAGAACAAAAACAGCACTACATTCCAAAACTGATTTCTGGCGAGATGATTGGTGCCATTGCCATGACAGAACCAGGAGCCGGTTCCGATTTACAAAGCATTAAAAGTACAGCCATTAAAAACGGTGATCATTACATTTTAAATGGTTCAAAAACCTTTATTACAAACGGCCAAATGGCTGACGTTGTGATTGTGGTGGCAAAAACCGATCCCTCTAAAGGGGCAGCAGGCATCAGCCTATTCATCATTGAAGATGGCATGGAAGGTTTTGAAAAAGGCAGCAACCTAGATAAAGTGGGAATGAAAGCACAAGATACATCGGAACTGTTTTTTAACGATGTAAAAGTACCGACCAAAAATTTATTAGGCGGCCGAGAAGGCACGGGCTTTATGGCTTTAATGCAAGAGCTGCCACAAGAACGCTTATTGGTGGCACTGACAGCCGTGGCTGCCTGCGAAGCCGCCATTGAATGGACCAAAGATTACATCAAAGAACGCAAAGCCTTTGGTAAGCCAATTTGTAAGTTTCAAAATACCCGTTTTAAAATGGCTGAATTGATTACCGAAACAAATTCGTTGCGTGCTTACGTTGATCTTTGCTTAGAGCTTCACTTAAGCAAAAAACTGGATATTCCAACCGCAGCCGGCCTTAAGCAAATCACCACTGACTTACAGTTCAAAGTCATGGATGAATGTGTGCAACTACACGGTGGTTACGGCTACATGAACGAATACCCTATTGCGCGCGCGTGGGCCGATAGTCGAGTTCAAAAAATCTATGCGGGCACCAACGAGATCATGAAAGAGATCGTGGCCCGCGCTGAGCTTGGCTAACTGACCTAGCCATACCCGTAAACCCAAACAAAAAAAGAGATGCCATGGCATCTCTTTTTTTATATCTCAATGATAATACTCGGTCATCAAGCTAGCCGGTCTGACGGGTATGAAACACCACTGGGCCCGCTAATATAAACTCCACTTCATCCCTTAACTCTAATAAGTGATCTTCTGCTATTTTCCATTGTGGGCCACCCATTAATGAAGAATAGCGCTCTTGCGCAAACCCCAATGAATCATTATTCACTAGCATGGTGATGGCTAGCAAAGGGCCGATTAGCTGAGCATTACTGTCTTGGCGACTGATGTATTCAGCTTGAAGCTTTTGCAGCCTAAGCTCTAGGTCTTTTACATAAGCTTGGTAATCAGAGACATCCATGGTGTGTTCTTCACTTTATCAATACAACGTATTTAGAGTGTAGAAGAATATTGGGAAGCTGCTGCTCACATTTAAAGGGGTTTTAATAAGATGAGTGAAATATCACAGAATCATGACGAATACTGAGTTTGATAGATCAAATAAATATTTTAGTAAGCGGTTTTTATAGCCTTCACTTCCTAAACAGAAAGGAAGGCTGAGAAGAGAATACTTACCGGCTTTGCTAGCCCTGTGCTAACAAAGCGCGTAAATCAATGATGCCGGCATTGGCACGAGAAATATAAGAGGCCATGACCAATGAGTGATTAGCGGTTAGACCAAAGCCACTGCCATTTAATATTACGGGGGCCCAAACCGCCTCTTGTGTCGCTTCTAGTTCACGAACGATTTGCCTAACGCTCACCAGTGCATTCTTTTTGTGCAGAATGTCAGCAAAGTCTACTTCCATGGCTTTTAGGATATGAATCAATGCCCAAGAGGTACCGCGGGCTTCATAAAAAATATCATCAATTTCCGTCCAAGGGGTTTTGATTTCAAACTCATCTGAGTTTTCAGTACTTTGTGACGCTTCATTGTCCCCAGCTAAATCTGTATTCAAACGCTTCTGTCCAACACTGGCACTTAAACGTTGACTTAATGAACCCAGACGGGTTTCTACATCTTTTAGCCACTGGCGTAGATTATCGGCACGGGCAAAAAATTGTGCTTTTGCATTTTGTTGATCAGATAAGCGTAATAAATACTGTTCAAGTTTCTCAATACCGGTTCGGTATTCACGCTCACTAGCCGGCAAAGCCCATGAGTTATTATCAAAGTGAAATTGAGGCTCCGCCAATGACAGGTCTACATCTTCTGTGCTTTGACTTTGGCTGCGGCTAAAGTCTTTGCGCAGTGCTCGGCTTAAATCTCTCACTTGCACCAGCACACCAAACTCCCAATTGGGAATATTATCTAACCATAAACCCGGAGGCATCACATCATTGGTTAGATAACCGCCGCTATTGTCTAATAAGGTTTCCGCAACACGCATCAATGTCACCGTAGTGGTGTAGCCCGTACTCATCACTCGGTTATGCGCTTTCGCGTGTTCACTTGCCACTTCACTCACAAGAAAGGGCTCAGGCTCACTGCTCCAGATGTACCCTAAGATAATTGAAATCACTAAAAACAGTGAAACACCTGCCACCAATGCTCGCATCATCCAACCGGCTTCTAAAAAGCTTTCAAATTTTTCGCTGGCTTTATTCATGTTAAACCTTGTCTTTAAATTCAATCATTTGTGTCAATATTAATGATGGTGATGATGGCTGTGATCTTGGCTAGGTTGCTTGGCCATGATGGATACTACAGGGAATGTAAAAGAATACTCAGTGCCATTTGAATCGGTTAGCACCATGTCCACATTTTCACCTGGCTTTAATGCTTTTTTTAGGCCCATAATCATAATGTGATGGCCGCCTGTTTTAAACACAAACGTTTCACCCGCTTTTATCTCAACAAACGCTTCTTTAGCCATTCGCATCACCCCTTTATCATCTTTCGTATGGCTATGATATTCGGCTTTTTTAGAAACCGAGGTAGCAGCCGATACCAAACGGATGTCGCGACCTCCTGTATTGCTTAATGATAAAAAGGCCGCTGTGTTTGGCTGGCCAGGTGGCATGGCACGAACACTGGCGTCCGAAGCGATCAGTTGAGCATGGCTGTGCAAAGAAAATACCGCTGAAAACAGTAAAGATGCTAGTAAAAATAGGGGCTTCATATCTCTCTCCTTAATCATCCCCATACTATAACAAAATTTTATAAGATGTAGCCTGCGTAGAATATTGAATTGGGAGAATGCTTCACATAAATCAATGTTTTAGCCTATTTAATGGGTTAAAGCCTATAAAGGCTCAGGTTTGCCGAGGGCAAAGCCCATTACCCCGTCTATGCCCAAATCCAATAGTGCTTGTTTTTCTTGTTCCGATTCAATGCCTTCAGCCAGGCACAGTGCTTGTTGCGCATGAAAAACCTGAATCATGCTGGAGACAAAAAATCCATGCTCGCTGTGCTGATGAATGTTGCGAATAAAGCGCTTTTCAATCTTCCCCTGATATATGGGGAAGCGTGATAAAAATCCAAAACTTTTACCTGATGTGCCCACATGATCCACACTTAAGCGCAAGCCCTTTTCATTCATTTTATGTAACCAATGCAATGATTTTTCACTCATATAAGCTAGGGTGTACTCACTGCATTCTATGATTAATCGAGTTATTGCCTGCTCATTGATGGTCTCTTCAAACCAGCGATGAAACGCTTCATCGTTTAAACTTTTACCCGAGAGGTTCACCACCCAATCCACCGGGGTTTCAGTATTCGCATCTTCAGGGGTGAGCGCTAACTGTTTTAGCCATTTGTGTAATACCAACTGATCAAATGCCACAGAAAAGTCTAAGCGATCCACCATGGGCCAAAAGTACCCCGCCAACAATGGATCCCCATCGGTTTGAATTAAACGACAATGCACTTCTCGTTGAATCAATTGATCTTGGGCATCAAATACCCCTTGAGCATACAACTCAACTTTCTCTTCTTTTAATGCGCCACTTAAACGCTTTTGCCAGTGCACCCAATTGGTTAAGGTATGGCTGCCGATCTCTCCAACGAGTATGTCGTGTTTCTCAACTTGCGCGCGCTCCATTAAAATATCTAATTGATGTTTTATGCTTGAAGGCGCAATTACGTCATTAATGGGTAAACTGGCAATGCCCAATGCCACTTGATAATGCTGAATATGAGACAACCTGCGTACCGCTTGCGCCAAATTTTCCATACGTTTTTTACTGCCACTGTCTAAGGTATCAGGGCTGAAAATCCAGAACTCCCCGCCTAGCCTAGCAATACAAACATGCTCATGATTCAAGCTAGGTTCTGTTTTCAGTAACAGGGCAACTTGCATGATGATTTCATCCACTTGGGATTTACCATGTTCACTGTTTAGTTGGGATAGATTCTCAATGCGAATAATCATCATCCAACCAGGTGCAAACGAATCAGGCTTCATCCAGTCATTTAAAAACTGGTCCCAACCTTTGCGGTTATTGAGTTCGGTTAAAGCATCGTGAAAATTTTCTTTTTGAAGCTGGGCCACGGTTTCACCATGGGCAATGAAGCTGGCTTGCAAGCGATCACTTAAATGATTCATTGCACGTACCAAGGTTTTCAGCTCTTTGGCTTTCGGTTCTTTTGTAATATGCAAAAATTGATTAGCCGCCAGCTTTTCAGCCAAGTCCAAAACCTGCTTCAGGGGTTGTAATTGCCAAGCAAGCAGCAGGCGTAAACCATAAACCACAATAAATAACATCAGCGCAAACCATGCGGTTTCCGCTTTTACAGAGGCCCACATTTGCCCATAAGCCAAACTTGGATGCATGTGAACTTGCAGCAAACCCAACTGATTCCATCCTTGCATCACATGTGCTTCGGCATAGCCTCCTTTTAATGTTAAATATTGAGTAAACCAGTTTGGGATATCACCAGTGGCAAAGTTGGCTGCAGAACGCATAATAGGACTTTGACCATCTACATAATCAAATCGAATTTGTAAATACTGGCCACGGTCGAACACCACATCAATCATAGAGCGTAACGAGGCATCGTCTTTAACTTGAGCATTGTGAGTTAAACTTAATGCCAAGGTAGTGGCTGTTTCTTCTGCACGCACAGAAAGCTGCTGATCAAAATGAGCGCGCAATTGATAAATATTCAGCATTAAGTTGCCAGCCATGACCACTAACATCAAAACACCCATTCCCAGTGCCAGCTGCCTGCGAATACTCATATCACCATCACCATCTTTTTTTCTTATTCATCATAATGCCATTTTTGCTCCAGCTTACTGACAAAGCCTTTCTCTGTCGCTGCTAATTACAGCCCCGCAGAAGGCAATTGCAGCCAAGGCTGCATGTTTTGCTCACCCATTCTCGCTAGTAAGTCCATCCACATATTTAAACGATTAGGGTCACCGATGCGAATGCTGCTGCCCTTCATGCGCTCAAGCCACATCCCTAAACCATTAAAACTGTACACAGGGGATAAATCCCGCCGTTTATTGGCCGGTAAGATTTTTGAGGTCAAATTATCCAGTATTAATGGTGTCGCCCTTGGAGAGGAGTAATACGCCAACACCATATGAGCTTGATTAAGCTTTAAGGCTTTTACATAGGTAATGCGCAATTTCTCCTCAGCAATGCCGGATTGAATCAAGGAAAAGTATTTGGCAATCACAAAATCTTCGCAATCACCTGCTTGGGTACCCAAACTTTCTAATGGCGTGGCCCAGTAATCTTCTTGCTGCCAATGTTTGACGTCACTGGTAAAGGTGATCTTTTTATTAAAGTAGGCGTTCACTTTCTTTAGTTTTACTAAATCTTTTGACGACGCCTGTTCACCCACCAGCTCGCCCCAGCTGGTCAGCTTTGCCTCTATACCTTCTCCATACATCTTTTTAGCAAGGGCCAGTAATTCAGGGGTAATTAATTCAACAGGGGAACGGGCAAATACAAGGCACACACAAAGGCTAACGATTAAGGTTAGCCCATGTCTTTGCCCATATTTAAACCTGCTTACCGCCACGGCTACTCTCAATATTCCATTTAACCTATTAACTATAGGTGAGCTTGGCTATTTAGCTTTAATTGTTAGGAATTACGAGGACGCCAATAAAAACGACGTTTTAACAAAAATTCAAGATTGTCCAAACGTCACACTAAATCATTGCTATGGTTAATTAATGAACCCGTGGTCATTTTGGATCCTCATTATATGAGCCATACAGAACAAGAGTCCCCCACAGAAGCACTCAAGCGACACTTTGCTCAAAGGGTAAGCAATCAAGTAAGGACTCTGTTGAATCGCTGGCGCATTGTATGTGAGCACCCACTCACTAAAGAGGTCTTGGAAGACCTACTGCTTTCAACCAAAAAATTAGAATCTCAGGCCGAAAAATTCAAAGCCGACAAACAGTTACAGCAAAGCCAAGTCATTGAAGATCTGCTTAAACAGGCCCTGACGGCTTTACCTGAAATAGACGAGATACTTAAAACATCCCTTAATGATGCATTAATTGGCCTTGGTGAAACGTCCGTTCGAAAAAGTGATAACACCCCAGCAGAACGTGTTTTACCCGACTCTAACCCTGTTTTCATTGCGGCCAGCTCAGAACTCACATTAAAACTGACTGAACAATTGGGCCACTTTGGCATTGAAAACCAGGTGGTGGAAAACACGGTACAGTTTCAAGCCTTAGTGGAACAGTACACGCCTTGTGCGTTTATCATTGATATTGACTTTGGTGGGGAATCCCAAGGATTGGAATTAGTTAATCAATACAATGAAAACCATCAAGTTGATGTACCAAAAATCTTTGTTTCGCAAAAAGACTCAGCGCCATTAGAACAACGTTTGTTAGCCGCCCGCGCAGGCAGTGTGCACTTTTTTGTGAAGCCTGCCGTGCCTCAATTAATCAGAGCGGTGGAAGGTTATTATGAGAAGCACATTGAAGATCCATACAAAGTATTGATCTTAGATGATTCTCGCAGCCAAGCCCTTTATTGTGAAAAGGCCCTATCAGTCGCAGGCATGACGACCCATGTGATCATCGACCCAATGGAAGTGCTCAATGCCATAGAATCCTTTCAGCCTGAAATCATTGTAATGGACATGTACATGCCAGGTTGTACAGGCACTGAAATCGCCTCAGTTATCCGCCAACAACCTGAATACATTCGCATTCCCATTTTGTTTTTATCCGGCGAAGAAGATAAAGACAAACAACTGGATGCCATGAGCCAAGGAGGAGATGACTTCTTAACCAAACCTGTGGACCCCGGCCACTTGGCGACCACGGTACAAAACCGAGGTCAGCGAGCGCGAGTATTAAATGCCTTAATTGTCAGAGACAGCCTAACTGGTCTGTACAACCATACTCATATTTTAGATCGCTTGAGCCAAGCTTGCCGTACCGCAGCAGAAGAAAAGAACGCCCTCTGCTTCGCCATGGTGGACATCGACTTCTTCAAAAAAGTAAACGACAACTATGGTCATCCTGTTGGGGATAAAGTGATCTCTGCCCTATCACTGTTCTTAAAACAGCGATTAAGAAAGTCTGACAGCATTGGCCGATACGGCGGCGAAGAGTTTGCCGTCATTTTACCCAATACAACCGGTGAAGATGCCCTGCACTTTATGAATGATATTCGCGAAGTGTTCAGCCAACTGGAGCACAGTGCAGGAGACACAGAATTTAAAGTGAGTTTTTCTTGTGGCATTTGCAGCTTTAATGGCAACAATGGCGACTTTATTATTGAACACGCAGATGAAGCGTTATACGCCGCCAAAAAACAAGGTCGCAATAATGTTCAGCTATATGTTGAAGATGATTAACCTGCCTGCCCAAAATCCAACCACCCGGTCATCAACCCACAGCACACAAGGGCTGTGACCTAACCAAGGTTTTTGCCAAAACACCGCTCTTAGAGTGAATCCCCCTGTAGACAGTGAGTTGGGCTTTAGGCAAACTAGCTAAATCACTGATCACAATAGCGTATCTATCATGGCTTCTATTCTTGTTCTGCACGGCCCAAATTTAAATTTATTAGGCACTCGTGAACCTGAACTATACGGCGCTGAAACATTGGATGATGTTAACCAGCTGTTAAGTGATAAAGCACATCAAGCTGGCCACCATGTATTAAGCTTTCAAAGTAATGCGGAGTACGAATTAATCGAACGTATTCACGAAGCCCGCACCGAAGGCATTGATTTTATTATTATCAATCCAGCCGCGTTTACTCACACCAGTGTTGCAATGAGAGACGCCCTGTTAGGTGTCAGCATTCCTTTTATTGAGGTGCATATTTCCAACGTACATGCGCGAGAAGAGTTTCGAGCCCACAGTTATTTCAGTGACGTGGCTGTTGGCGTCATCTGCGGCTTAGGCATTCAGGGTTATGAACTGGCCCTTCAAGCCGCATTAAATCAACTAGAGAAGTAATCAGATTGATGGATATTCAACGCATAAAAGACATGATTGCTTTAATGGATGAGGCTTCCCTTACTGAACTGGATGTATCAGAAGGGGATGCAAGAATTTGCTTAAAGCGTCAGCCTAGTGGTCAAGTTGTGGCACAGCCCACCATTGCTCCCGCACCTGTGGCCGAACCGGCAGAAGAATCCAAACCCATTAACAAAGGACATGTGGTGAAATCCCCCATGGTAGGCACGTTTTATACTAGCCCATCCCCCAGCTCACCGGCATTTGTAGAAGTGGGCAAAAGCGTGAAAAAAGGCGATGTGATTTGCATCATAGAAGCCATGAAAATGATGAATCAAATTGAAGCGGATAAAGCCGGTGTCATTGAAGCGATTTTAATTGATGACGGCACGCCCGTTGAATTTGACCAAGCGCTATTCACCATTGTTTAACGCCCTACTGTTTACCAGCATTCAAGGCCAAGTATGAGCGCTCTGATTAATAAAGTCGTCATTGCCAATCGCGGGGAAATTGCTCTGCGAATTTTACGAGCCTGCAAAGAATTAGGCATCGCAACCGTGGCCGTTCACAGTTCAGTGGATCGAGATTTAATGCACGTGCGCTTGGCCGATGAAAGTGTGTGCATTGGCCCCAATGCAAGTACTGACAGCTATTTAAATGCGGCCGCCATATTAAGTGCGGCCGAAGTCACCGACGCGACGGCTATTCACCCTGGCTATGGATTTTTAGCCGAGCGAGATGACTTTGCCGAACAAGTGGAGCAATCCGGTTTTAAATTCATTGGGCCCAGTGCAGCCGTCATTCGCATCATGGGAGATAAAGTCTCCGCCCGTGATGCCATGAAAAAAGCGGGCATTCCAACCGTACCCGGCACCGGCGCCATTGGCAAAGACACAGACGTTAAAAAAGTAGCAGAAGAAATTGGCTACCCTGTGATCATTAAAGCCGCTGCTGGTGGCGGAGGCCGCGGCATGAAAGTGGTTAACAGTGAAGCCGCTCTATCCAATGCCATTTATTTAACACAAAGCGAAGCTAAGGCCGCTTTTGGCAGCGACAAAGTGTACCTTGAAAAATTCCTTGAAACGCCGCGTCACATTGAAATCCAAATTTTATCAGATGGCCAGGGCCACACCGTCCATCTAGGTGATCGCGATTGCTCAATCCAGCGTCGTAATCAAAAAATCATAGAAGAAGCCCCTGCTCCAGATATTCCACAAAAACAGAAAGACAAAATTGCTAAGCGCTGCATACAAGCCTGTAATGAAATTGGTTACGAA
>CAJXIT010000114.1 GCA_913054055.1 uncultured Thalassolituus sp. | reverse complement strand
CAAGCCAAATATATGATTATTAAAATCTAAGTGATTCATGAAATAGTTATCACGAAGTACTTTACCAAAGTGACTTGAACATTGACCTGTCACCCCGTCGTTTCCACCGTCAAACACTAAGCCTGTAATAGCAAATAATGGGTCTGTGATATCAATGCCACCAGTGAAATGACCAGTGCCACCCCAGCTATAGGTTTTGATTGTATGGCCTGCAATATTCACTTGGCTAGGGCCATTACCACACGCAGAAGATGGCAGTCCTGCTGGAAAGGTTGCATTGTATTGTGCCGCTCCCGCTGCGTTGAATTCGCCTAACATGCTATAGATATCTGATTTGTCTTTTTTGTTATCAGACAACATATTAACTAGGTTACCAATTGTATTGGCAAACGACTCAAACAGAACCCCTTGAATACTGCCCTGGGGAGCAATATCCGTCACGATATCCGCTAATGGTGACCCCTGATGCGGCGTTGCCATAGTTGTAACCGAGGCCACAAGATCAGGTCTAACGCTCATCACGTAGCGACTGGTCATACCACCTTGGCTGTGCCCCATTAAGTTAAACTTAGAGATCTTGCCACGTGAAGTTGCAATGATTTCTTCCATTTGTGCAATCAGCGTTTCGCCACGTTGCACAGAACTTTCAAATGCATTGATTTTTGCCACATACGCTTTACCTCCACGTTTATTGATTGCCGACGGTATTTGATACCAGTAATCAACAGCGGAAATTGAATCAAAAGCAAAGATCCCTGGGACCAGCATAATCGGGTGCTTTGTTTTGGTATAACTGAAATAGTTACTAAACCATCCAGCATGAGATTGTGTAGAAACCACTAGCAGGCAAGCCGCCAGTAAGCCTAGTACGTTATTTTTCATAGGTGAGTGCTCTTATTTTTATTGTTATGTTGGAGACTGCGCAACGTTTACAAGATTAAAGTGATCATTTGTCACACAATTGTAAGAATTGATGATCAGGGCATCATGTGAACCAGAATGTCCTAACATGGCCAACCCGTTACAATCACTTAAGTACACATGTTCTATAAAATACCCGTCAACGGCATACTCAGCGAAGGCCATTTTGTGTATGATTTAGTGAGAATTAAACATCACTAGAGAGCTTCATGGCGTTACCTTCACAAATATACCTCTGGGATAAGCGCACACTCTATATTGGCCCACTGTCAGAGCCCCTCAACCTTTCTCAAGGTGCTGCTACTCTATTAGTTTCACTGGATGACGCTATCAGCTTTAAGACACCTGACATGGAAATCCCCATTGAGTGTAAAAGCCTGCTGCTGCCCCCTGGCTTAAGCGTAATCATAGACACTAAGGATGCCATTATTGCCAACTGCAATCTTGACCCTATGGGTTGTGACTGGGCTGCATTTTCAGAGCAAATGCAATTTGAAACGAACAAAGTGAAGTACACTCTAGCACCTGAATCGAATTACCAATCTCAGTATTTGAGTATTTATGAAAATCAAATGGATTCTGAACAGGCATATGAAGTATTAGATAGCATTATTAACCTGGCACTTGAACAGCAAACCATTCCCCACAAAATTGATAAACGCATTTTAACCGTGGTTGAAAAAATCAAATCAAATGTTGATAACAACTTGTCTATCGAGTCGTTAGCGGATGACATCAACCTTTCTGTTCCCAGATTGATTCAACTTTTTAAATTGCAAACAGGCATTCCCGTTAGGCGCTACCGCCAGTGGCATCGACTATTCACCACCGCACTAAGTATTGGTGAAGGGTATTCACTAACGGATGCAGCAATTAATGCTGGCTTTGCAGACAGTGCGCATTTCACCAATACATTTAAATCCATGCTGGGTATGACGCCCACTTCCATCATTTTGCAAAAAAATTCGTTAAATTTTAATCTGCCAAAACAAAACACACAGAAATAAAAAACGGCCTTTCGGCCGTTCTTTATTCTCTTAGCATGGTCATTTTATTTTTTTAAAACCACTCTAAATCGTGGGCTGCCATTTTCTAAGCGGTCAACGGCTTCATTCACATTTTTCATTTCAAACTCTTCTACTTCCGCCGATATATTATGACGATCAGCAAAGTCTAACATTTGCGCAATCACTGCCGGGCTGCCCACTGGAGACGCTGAAATTGATCGTTGAGCATCCATCAAACTAATAATATTCAGCTTCACGGGCTCCAGCAAAGCGCCTACAAAATGCAAACGGCCTTTGGTTTTTAAGGTGCGAATATAAGCATTCCAGTTAAGACCAACATTCACAGTGGAAATGATCAAATCAAATGAATAAGCGGCTTTTTTTAATGCATCAGGGTCCGTACTGCTCAAAGTCTTATGCGCTCCCAATTCTAAAGCTTGTTCAACTTTTGATTCAGACGAAGTAAACGCAGTAACTTCGCAGCCCCAAGCATTTAAAAACTTAAGCGCCATATGCCCTAAGCCACCAATACCGATCACAGCCACTTTTGCGGTGGGTTTAATGTCGTACTGTACCAAAGGGTTGTAAACCGTAATGCCGCCACAGAATAAAGGCCCCGCTGATTCAGATTTTAAATTCTCAGGCAATGCCACTACACTGGCTGCTTGTGCACGCACTTTGTCGGCAAAACCACCGTGCCTACCAACAATGGTTTCTTCAGCGGTTGCACATAAATTATGATCACCTTCCATGCATGTTTGGCATTCGTTGCAGTAAGCAGAGTGCCAACCTAACCCCACTCTTTCGCCTACTTTAAATTTTGAAACATGCTTGCCAACGGCGCTGATACGCCCAGCCACTTCATGGCCCGGAACAAACGGGTATTTGGTTACCCCCCATTCGTTATTAATCATGCTCAGGTCGCTGTGGCATATTCCGCAATAATCCACGTCTATTTCTACATCATGATCAGCCAGTGGGCCGGGATCATATTCAAACGGTTCTAATTTTCCACCCGCTTCTAACACTGCATACGCTTTAATCATGACGCTATCTCTTAATTCAAAAAATCGCTTTTTACATACCAAATTTGGTATGTCAGATATTCATTAAAATAGTTATAAAGGGCGCACCTCTAAAGTTCAAACTATTTCACTTAAATACACTGTTCATATGGGTTTACCCATAAAGCAAGAAGCCAATAAACCCGGTGGTTTATTGGCTGCATAAATCGCTATTTAAAATAATAAATAACGAAGTAAAACTGATCGAATCCGATATTAAGCAAGGTTTTTAACAATTGCTATACCTACTTCGTGAGCGCTACTAGGGTTTTGTCCAGTAATCACTCGATCATCTTCAATGATGAATGCATTCCATGGCTGTACCTTGCTGTATTGCTGTGCTGTACGAGCCAACGATTCTTCTAACAAAAATGGAATATTATCAATGGTGCCAAAATCTACTTCTTCTTCACGGGTGAAGCCCGTAACAGACTTATTGGCCAATAGTTTTTCACCATTACTTAAGGTGATGGGTAATAGTGCTGCAGGGCCATGACACACAGCCGCTAGCAAGCCACCTTGTTCATAATGATGAGCGCTTAATTTGGCAAACGCTTGGTTTTCAGCAAGGTCTGATAACAAACCAAACCCACCTGGATAAAATACAGCGTCATATTCTTCAATATTCACTTGCGAGACTGGCAGTGTATTGTTGATTCGATTTTGAAAATCATCATTTGCGAGGATCGCGCTATTCACCTCATCACCTTCTGTATCGGTTCCATACATGGGCGCTTTACCACCTTCAATTGACGCAATGTCGTATTCATAACCAGCTTCAAGTAATACATGCAATGCATGGGTTAGCTCAGGTGCATAAGTGCCATTAGCTTCATCCGTTGTGCCTAAAGTTGCGTGGTTTGTCACTGGGATTAATATTTTCTTCGTCATAGTCATACCTATTTATTGGTTGGTGTCAGTTGTTTAACTTGGTAACCATCTTAATTAGGCTTGTTATTTTTGATAATGGGTCTTTTTGGCAAATTATTATTGCTATACTGCAATAATGGGAGCTACCCCATCGCAGGTAAGACAAATCAGGTTTTTTATAAACCGTTTTAATGGGCCGTTTTTATGGACAGTTTTGAAGGTGTGGTAGAGTTTGTTGCCGTGGCAGAAAGCCAAGGGTTTTCAGCCGCTGCAAAGCAGCTTAATTGCAGCACCAGCCATGTAAGCAGGCAGGTATCGCGCTTAGAAGCCCGCTTGGGCAGCGCCCTGTTAGCCAGAACCACTCGTATGGTGAGTTTAACGCAAGCGGGCCAAGCTTATTATCTACAATGCAAAGATTTGGTAACAGGCTTACAACAAGCCAACGAACAGCTAAGTTCACAGCAATATCAACTAAATGGCACGTTAAGAGTCAGTGCTGCAGGCACATTTGCAGAAGAATGTGTGGCACCTGCGCTCATGGACTTTGCTGCTGAGCATCCTAACTTGCAGATTAATATGGATTTCAATAGCCGAAAAACGAACTTCGTAGAGGATGGCGTCGACTTTGCTATCCGCTATGGCAAGTTAAGTGACTCAGGACTGGTCGCTCGAAAATTGTTAGATAGGCCTATGATGGCAGTGGCCAGTCCAGATTACTTACACCAGCATGGCACCCCTAAACACCCTACCCAATTGAGAAATCATAGCTGCATCATTACTAACAACGATCATTGGCTATTCGAGGATGCTGAAGCGACTCACAATATAAAAGTGAATGGTCAATGGCAAAGCAACAATGCCCACTCGGTTATCACCGCCTGTGAACGAGGCTTAGGCATTGCTTATATGCCGAAACTGAACTTCGCAAGCGCAATCAAGCAAGGTTCACTTATGCCAGTGCTTGAACCCTACTGGAGTAAAGGCTCAAGCAGCTGGATTGTGTATCAAAACCGCCGCTTCCTTCCACTGCGTGCGCGAATGGCCATTGACCATTTGGTCGCCCATTTTTCTGACTGGCAAGAATAGTGATTGACTTTGAACCCATAAAAAACCCGCTAAAAAGCGGGTTAGTTGGCTAGCCGTCAGGTGTAACTCAGCGTGCATTACGCTTTTTTACAATACTCGGCAATGATCACAATGGTGGACCCATTCACTTTGCCTTCAATGTGTTTTGGGTTAGAGGTTAAACGAATCCCCCTTACCATGGTGCCTTGCTTAGCGGTAAAGTTAGCCCCTTTCACCACTAAGTCTTTTGCTAGGGTGACATTATCACCTGCCTTTAGCACCGCTTTATTAAAATCTAACGTGGGCTCAGCATCGGGATCAGGCAAACCTTGTTTGGCCCACTTTTCAACGCTTTCTTCTAAATACAGCATATCAATGCTGTCTTGCGCCCAAGTTTCACCTTTCTCAATTAACCCATGCAATTGGCGATATGCCATCACTTGTACTGGAGGCTCTTGGCTCCACATGCTGTCATTAAGGCAACGCCAGTGATTCACATCCATCGTGCTTTGATCTTCAATTTGAGCCGTGCAGGTTTCACATAGGTAAACACTGGTATCTAGATCGCCATTTGAAGGTTCAACTGCAAACGCTGCTAATTTGGTTTCTTTTGCGCATAGCTCGCACTTTCCGCCACTACGATCTGTTAATAACTGCTCTAGACTCATGATCTTACCGCTCGTTGCCTCTAAGGGGCATATCTGCAAAAAAAGTGCGGGCATTATGCCTGTTCTCAGGTGAAAAAGCTTCTGCTCAAGGCTAGCCTAAATAACACTGTTCCATAGGCATGAGTAAAAATCGCTCAAATAAATTGCATTGCGCACAATTTAAATTTATAAAGGTAAGCCTCTAAAATGAACAGTGCGGAACAGCCTATGATTACGTTACACCACTTAAATAACTCTCGATCACAAAGAATCCTTTGGCTACTTGAAGAACTGGCTGTTGAATACAAAATTGAGTTTTATGAGCGAGATAAAAAAACGGTATTAGCACCTGAAAGCCTAAAAGCAGTGCATGCGTTAGGCAAAAGTCCTGTGATCACAGACGATTCAACCGGTATCACACTGGCGGAAAGCGGTGCCATCATTGAATACTTAATCGAACATTACGGCAAACAGCTAAAACCTGAACTCAGTACTGAGGATTATTGGCAGTACCAGTACTGGATGCACTTCAGTGAGGGCTCACTTATGCCCCCTATGGTTATGAATCTGGTATTAACCAAAATGACACAGTCACCCATGCCATTTTTTATTAAACCCGTTGCCAAAATGCTTGCCAGTAAAATCATCGACGGTTATTCAGGCCCAATTGTGAAAAATGCACTGGCTTATATCGAATCCCATTTAGCTAAAAACACCTGGTTTTGTGGCAACCAACTGACCGGTGCGGATATCCAAATGAGCTTCCCTTTAGAAGCCAGCGTTGCCAGAGGGTTAATTAATGAAAACATGCCTCATACACTGGCTTACGTAAAACGTTTTCAGGCCCTCCCCACCTATCAAGCTGGGCTAAAAAAAGGTGGAGATTACGATTACGCCTAAGCCTCACATTTACAGACAATGCCCTATCTGGATAGGGCATTGCTCAAATTTACTCAATATGAGTTCCGCTCAAGTCCTCATTCAGGATTAACCATACCCTTAGCTACTGCCCTTTGTTAGAATTGCCCACAATTAAGACTTTGGTAATTCACTCTAATAATTACCCCGTATTGAGATTCTGAATATGAGCTTGGCTAATTCTGTTTTAGCGGTTAACAACGACCTTCCCATTCGCACAGATAAACCCGTGCACAGTGGAAAGGTGCGTTCGGTTTATTGGTTAACGGAAGCAGATAGCAAACGCCTGATTCAAGAAAAAGGCTACGATGTTGCACCTGATGCCCCACTGGCCATCATGGTCATCAGTGACCGGATCAGTGCATTTGATTGCATCTGGCAAGGTGAAGGGGGCTTGCAAGGCATTCCTGGGAAAGGGGCTGCGCTTAATGCCATCTCAAACCACTGGTTTAAGCTATTTAAAGAACAAGGTTTAGCAGATAGCCACATCCTAGATATTCCACATCCATTTGTTTGGATTGTGCAAAAAGCACAACCCGTCATGATAGAAGCCATTTGTCGTTCTTACATCACGGGTTCAATGTGGCGCGCTTATTCAAAAGGTGAGCGAGCGTTTTGTGGCATCCAGCTACCTGATGATTTAAACAAAGATCAAAAATTACCTGAATTGTTAATGACCCCTTCAACCAAAGGCATTTTAACAGGCATTCCAAATGTGCCAGAACAGGATGACGTCAACATTACCCGTGACGACATTCGTAACAACTTTGCTGCCTTTAACTTAAAAAGCGAAAGCGACATCGACCTGTACGAAAAACTATTAAGTGAAGGCTTTGGGGTGATTTCTTCTGCGCTGGAAAATATTGATCAAGTGTTTGTGGATACCAAATTTGAATTTGGCTATGTAACCGATGCAAAAGGCCAAGAAAAATTAATATACATGGATGAAGTGGGCACGCCTGATAGCTCTCGTATTTGGGATGGAGCACAATATCGCGAAGGCAATGTGGTGGAAAATTCAAAAGAAGGGTTTCGCCAAATGCTACTCAACCACTTCCCAGACCCTGATATTTTACTGAATAAAGATCGCATGGATGAACGTGAAGCATTGGTCCGTGACAACCTATTGCCCGCTAGTGTTTTTGAAGAAGTGAGCAATACTTATGTGAGCATTGCCGAAAAAATCATTGGAAAAAAGCTAAACTTAAGTGATAACCCTAAAGCGGAAATCATTGATATTCTTAAAACTGATTATCAACTGATTGATTAACTCAAGTTAAATCCAATCACATAAAAAAACCAGCTTAAGCTGGTTTTTTTATGTGTGCTACCAAGGTAATTACCGTTCAATGACCATCAACTTAAACTCACTTGTGCCTTTTTCAATCTCAAACGTTCTTTCAGCTGCTGCCCCAAACTAAAACGCTTGGCAAACCCAACAATTAAACTGGGTACTAGCAGCGACCGAAAGCAATAACCTATGCGCCAAGCGCCACCATGATTTGCGCCAGAAACAAATAAAGCCTCTCCCCGTTTTTGAGGGGCATCTTGCTTTAAATCAGAAAGCATTTGCATCGTCATCAAGGTATTCACCGTATCAGGGCTGAATACTTCTACACCAAAACTTTCAGAGCCCCAAATGGCGGCTGCAAAAAATTGATTACTGATCACAGATTCAGTCGAAGAAGCAGGCGCAACATTACAGCTGACTTTTATATTGTGCTTACTGCTGCTGATGGCTCGCCATCTTTGAATGTGCTTGGCTAAAACATAGTTAGGCCCTTGCTGATTGACCAAGTTATCCAGTATCGCTAATCGGCGTCCTTTATCATCTTTAATATCCTCACCGATACTCGGTGCATATAAATGACCAGCACTCAGTCTATACGTAAAACGCTTTATGAGCCCCTGTAAAGACTGATTTTGAAAGCGATTTCGACCGTGCTTCGCAATGGATTTTGGAATACTGTAAACATCGGACGGCGTTAATAAATACGACAATGCAATATCATTACGTCTTACCATTAAATACTGAGCAATGGCATCCATCGCCATCACCACTTGAACATGCTTTGCGCCATCCAGATACGCATAACTGCCCAGTGTCATGGGCCCTTGAAACTCATTTAGCCAATAGGCAATTTCTGGTGCTTGAGTTAATAAATCCGCACCAGCCACGTTGGCAATTTGTTCATGATTCATATTGTCAGGATTATGCTTACAAGGAATCACCAGACTGCCTGCTGTTTCCTGAGCCATTGCTATTAGCCGTTTCCAGTTATCAGGTTTAGCGCGAGCAATCGCAATGACGCGGGCACCGAGGGATAGTAATGTTTTTAACGGCCCAACTTCTGAGCCCGCCCCAAGTAAAATAAACGTTTTTCCGACCAGGTTCCGAGAAGATTCATCATCCACAATGCTAAGTACATCGTAGCCATGTTCAGCCTCAATGATACCGGCTTCTATCCACGCCCCTATTTGATGACGCAAAGATGTGCCCTGCAAATCTTTACGTTTGTGGTTGACTTGAATAAATGCTTCACGAGGGGCTTTACCTTGTATTTCGGCTGTGAAAAATAAGTTGGACGCAAACTTTTCCATGGCCTGCTGCACGCGATATTTTTTACCATTACGTATGAATTGAAACTGACCGTAACACGCTTTCAACCCACGCTCTGCAACGGCTTCTGCTTCTGTTTCACTGCGAGAAGCCACTTCAACCATTTTGGGTATGTGTGTCATATAGTGCTTTCGCCATTTATGCGCTTTCAGTATCGATACACTTAACTCATGTGCACTTGATCCAACTGCAGCTGAAAATATTTCCCGGCCTGTTTGCGTTGTACTAACCTGACCATTGTTATTCTCTGGAAATTGTATGCCTGACTGAAGCGACATGATACTAACCTGCATTCACTGCCAAAATTTTATCACGCCAGTATAAGTGCTTAAAAATCGACCATGCATACCTTATGTGTCATCTGGTTGACAATATGTAGCATTGGCTCAATTGCACATGTATCTTTTGTTAAATCTGATAAATTTTATGAATGAGATTAAGGGTGGGAAATAATATTAAGAATTGATACAGAAAAAGCTATTTATATTTTTCATCCACATAGCTCATCAAATTAAATTTTTTCAGTATGCCTTCGTTATATTCTTTATGGCGATGGCGATACACATCAAATCCTTGATAAGCCACAGCGTGTAAACAATACTGACAAACTTCTTTATCCGTAAGTAGCTGTCTTTTTAAGGTAATATTCACTTTTGGTATTTTTCCGTTTTGCATTTGTTTTTTTATTTGATCGCAAAATGCAAAGTGCAATTGATC
>CAJXIT010000113.1 GCA_913054055.1 uncultured Thalassolituus sp. | reverse complement strand
TCTTCCGATCTCTAAGCAAACACTGAAACAGCCCGCACTGAAACAACCCGCAGGGAATAAACCCATCAGCACCATCCCTATTACCCAGATAGAAACCGAATATGACATTAGCCAATATCAAGCAAACGACCTAATCATTGATGCCACTCAATCCAACCCCGCCGTGCGATTAGCAAAAGGTTTTTATCAAAAGATACGCAGGGTTATCACGGCCCCATTAATCGCCCTATTTGTATGTGCACCATGGCTTACCTTTGATCAAATGCCATTGGTGCAAATGGACTTAACCACACGCCAGCTTCATTTATTTGGCTTTAATTTGTGGCCCGACGACTTATTAGTATTAACCTGGTTGGCACTGGCCAGTGCGTTTGCTTTGTTTGCCGTGGCAAATTTTGCAGGGCGATTGTGGTGTGGATTTACTTGTCCACAAACTGTTTGGAGCATGATGTTTATTTGGGTTGAGGAAAAAATAGAAGGTTCTCGACATCTACGGTTGCGCAACACCAAACACCCCCAAACCATTAAGGGAATTGTTCAAAAGATCATGAAACACGTCATTTGGATATTGCTAGCTTTGGTTACCGGGTTTACATTTGTTGCGTATTTTGAAACCGGGCCATTACTCTTTGAAAGTCTGATCAACTTCACCATGCAATTGAACATAATTTTTTTGGCTGATATTATTCACCTTACTGACTTATATCAATGCTGGTTATTTACGAGAGCAGGTATGCCTGCATATGTGTCCCTACTCTCGCTTTCAATCCGTCATGTTAGACAGTAAAAGTTTAAAAGTCAGCTATGACCTTAACCGAGGGGAGCCTAGAAAAAATAGTCAAATTGTAGGCAATACTTCAACTAATAAACCATCCGGCGATTGCGTCGACTGCCAGCTATGCGTTCAAGTTTGTCCGGTGGGAATAGATATTCGCCAAGGCCTGCAATACGCCTGTATTGATTGCGGGGCCTGCATAGACGCTTGTGACGAAATCATGAAAAAAGTCAATCAACCCACAGGGCTTATCCGTTTTACAAATGGTTCCACTACCCATTGGACGGATTTACTCAAGAACAGAAACCGCCTAATGGCATATGGCGCGCTGACGCTTTTATGTTGTTTAGGTTTCGTTTATCAATTGGGCACACTTGAATCGTTTGATACCAGCATCAATCGTGATCGAGGCCAATTATTTTTTTATGATACAAATGGCGATATCACCAACCCTTATACAATTAAAATACACAATAAAACGTCCAGCAAAGCGGATTATAAAATTGAAGTAACCGGAAAATTCAGCGAGTCCCTGTCGCTTTCCCTAAACGCTCACGTCACCATTTCTGCCGCCGAAATGCGCAGCCAAAACTTAATGGTCACATGTCGGCAGCCTTGTGATTTACCTTATCGCAACCAAGTAAATTTAAAGGTTTCTAATGGCGATCAAAGCAAGATGTTAGATTTTGTTTTTTTTAATCCAAAATAAAGAGTCCCCCCCCTACACTCATCAACATAAATGCATTAGCAGCATACTGTGAAGGGGGGGACAGAAAATTGTTGAGTAATTAAGCGGCTGAGGGATTGCTTGAACACTCCCCAGGTGACTCAACTTGCAACATTTTAATACGTTGTGCATTTACCTTTTCATTACCACAGGCAATAGGCTGAACACCGGCTGCTGTAAAACATCGATTACAGTAATCGCATTCCGGCCCAGTTGCATTTTCTTTTAAGTGTTTATACAAATACGGATCTGCCACAAAGGCTCTGGCAGCCGATATCATGTGACAGTCTTTTCTATCTAACGCATTTTGTATGCTGTTCATATTGGATAACCCTCCCACACAAATCACTGGCACAGATAACGCCTGTGTAAATTGCTGCGCATAGTTCAAGTTAAAACCTTCGCTAAACTTGGCCACTTTGTTAAAGGTGTAATCCACAATAGGGGAACATAACAACATAAGGTTTCGGCGCAACCAACTAAAGGATTGCCCTGGCCCTTCGGTCATGGTGCGCTTGGTATAGCCATTCCAGTTGCCTCGCTCGAATGTGGTACACGATTCATAATGCCCCGCGGTTATTTCAACCGCGGCAATGCCTTCTTGCTCCATGCGCTTTGCCACTTTTACCAAGTCTTGGGTTTTTAATCCTTTTCTTAACGGCAGATCATCTGAGCCATTGATCTTTAGAATCAAAGGAAAGTCTTCACCCACTCGCGCCCGCATGGCGTGATATACCTCTAATAGAAAACGCATTCGATTTTCAAAAGAGCCGCCATATTCATCGGTGCGTCGATTCGTATGAGGAGTTAAAAATGAACTGATTAAATAGCCATGGGCCGCATGTATTTGCACCCCATCCATGCCTGCTTTTTGGCAACGCTCTGCCGCATCGGCAAACAATACTACCGCTTCTTTAATTTCTTCAATGGACATGGCGCGAGGCTTCACACCTAGGGTTGGTTCAAACACAGCAGACGGGGCTTGTGCATCTGTGCGCCCCACCGGCTCAAGAGAAGCCTGCCTTGCCGTATGATAAATTTGCACCATGATCTTGGCATCGTATTGATGCACGGTATCAGCCAAGCGCTTTAAACCTTCAATTTTATCGTCATCATCTGCACTGATTTGATAAGGCACACCCCGTGAATATGCGTTAAAACTGGTGGCGCCAGTAATGATTAGCGGCGTGCCCCCTTGTGCAATTTCTTCATAGTACTGAATTAGTTCATCGGTTATGTAGCCATCGTAACTGCATTTGGTTTCCACCGTTGCGGATTTCACCATTCTTCCGGTTAATTCTAAATTGCCAATTTTAATGGGCTCAAATAATTCCGACATGCATCACTCTCTTTTCATTTTTATTGTGAAACGTTACTGATTATCCAACACCACTTTTGGGCGTAACTCATTGGTAAACGCCCACACATAAGCAGCCAGTTTGGGGCGATATCCCAACATAAACATTAAATCTAAATAGGTGTAAAAAGGCAGAAGTGCGATGTATAACGGGTTTTTGCTTTGAAACAGTTCTTTAAAGTTTTCAATAGCATCATCAATGCCTTCTTCTGCAATGCCATGACCAATGAATACTTGAATGGCTAAAGATACAAAGGTTAATACTATCCCTAATAGAACCATCCATAAGGTACTGCCTCCCATCCATTCCATAACTGGACTACACAAAGGGTATGTGGACGCATACGCAGCGGTCACCACCACAGCAGTCAATATTTCCATGCGTGCATAAATAATAAATACCAAAGCTAAGGTGACCATAGCCATATCGATGGAAACGCCTGCCACCTGAAAGCCAAAAGCACTGAATGGATAAGCGATCAATAACACCGCCCAAGCATTTAACAAAGAAAAAATACCGTGAATAAAAATATTCATAGGATCACGGTGAAACGCTAAATGGATGCCCATTCTTTTTTTCCATTCAAAAGCACCATGATCCCCATCCTGGTTTGCTTGAACTTGATACTGATCAGCAATCAACTGCATCCCATGTATGATCGTTTTTTGAGATTGAGACATTAGCCACCCTTTTTTATTTTTGATTTTGGGAAGGTAACTTGTACTTAGATATATAAGCCCAACGGGTATTTGACCGCTAGCGCTTACGTTATTACTCAGGTACATTTAACCTAATGTATAGAGTATTCAGAAAGGCGTATTGATGATTGACAGCTGAGTTCAATTTTTTGGCTTTGCAGTCCATATCTCGCTTAACTGAATAACAGAAAATGCCAATAACAATAAATATAAATGGATTCCTGTTAGCAGTGTCTGCCCCCAACGAACAAGCTTTATGCACACCTAGCCAATGGCCCAAGGCCATTGTGGAAGCATTGCAAGATTACGGCATTAACGGCCTAACCGTCTGCAATGCAATTGGCATGGATCATTCTCAACTTAGCCATGCCGATAGCATATACTTACAAGACCAAGTCACCGACCTATGGAATGCTGCCGCGCAAGAATCACAGGATCCTCTGTTTGGCTTAAAAACAGGTCTAAAAGTACAATCCACTGCCTACCCTTCACTGGGCTATGCATTGATGGCCAGCAAAAATTTTTTAGCCTGTTGCCAAAGATTATTTAGATTCCAAAATATTTTAGCTGAAGGTTTAATATTGGATTTAAAAGCAGAAAACGATCAGCATGTTTTAACCTTGGATATCAGGCCTTCTACACAACCGGCTTCTCAGTATGCTGTGGACGCCATGTTTTCAAGCTTATTAAACTTTATCGGCTGGCTAACCCAATCTCACGTCACGCCCGTTAAAGCAACGTTAAAAAGACCCGCCCCAAATGACACACTGGCATTCCAAACATTTTTTCAATGCCCGATTGAGTTTTCATGTTCAGCCAACGCTCTGTATTTCAGTCCTGATCAAATGCGGTTTCCATTGGCAACAGCAGATGAAACCATTGCCAAGATCCATGATGCTAATATTGAAAAACGATTAAATAAAAGCGTGAAAGGGAATGTAACCAGCCATGTGAGAAACTTAATCATTCAGGCCCTACAAGATGGCGAGCCCAAACTGGAGCAAGTTGCCTCAAATTTGCATTTAAGTAGCAGCACACTTAAACGCCGCTTAGCGGAAGAAGACATTAATTTTAAACAATTACTGGATAATACTCGCTGCCAATTAGCTTTAAGCTATTTACACAATAACCAGCTTAGCCTGGCACAAATATCAGAATCTTTAGGATTTTCAGAAGTCAGCGGCTTCAACCGTGCCTTTAAACGTTGGAAAGGTGTCTCCCCAAAACAATGGCAAAAAGACCTACCCACTTAGGTTTTTCCGCCCTTCGACCAGCTAAACCCTGTATTTTACTCGTGCACACATTTCGTGCTTAAACAAAGCAATCCCCTTGTTTTCCAAAGGAATTTGGATGATGACCGGGCAATTGATTAAAAACCCAACAGTATAAGTTTCATGAATAATGGCTATAAGCCAGATTTCCTGCATTTATGGCTAAATGGGTCTAGGCTTATCTTAATTTATAAGGCCCTATGGCCTATAATTCGCCCGCTATTTTTTGCTTGGGCCATTTTGGCCACTGCCACTTGGCAGTACTAAAAATGACCCAAGGCCTGATGATGGGATGTCTTTAAGCACGCTTTAATCAATTAATGCGGTTATAGAGACCAAGACATATCACGGGAAAATTTGATGAGGAAGAGATTAGTATGAGTTTGTATACAGATTACCTAGCAGAAATTGAGGTTCGTAAGAACGACCTTGGTCTGAACCCAAAGCCAATCGATGGCGCTGAACTAGTATCAGAGCTAATCGCTCAGATCAAAGACACTGGCAACGAGTATCGTGAAGGTTCTTTAAACTTCTTCATATACAACACTCTACCAGGTACAACTCCTGCTGCTGTTGTTAAAGCTGCATTCCTAAAAGATATCGTTCTTGGTAAAGAGACTGTTGCAGAAATTACTGCTGAATTCGCTCTAGAACAACTTTCTCACATGAAAGGCGGCCCTTCTGTTGAAGCGCTATTAGACATCGCACTATCTGACGATGCTAACGCTAAAGCGGCTGGCGAAGTTCTTAAGTCTCAAGTATTCCTATACGAAGCAGATACTGCTCGTCTTGCTGACGCATTTAAAGCTGGCAACGCCATCGCTAAAGACATCCTAGAAAGCTACTCTAAAGCTGAGTTCTTCACTAAGCTAGACGACATCAAAGAGAAAATCGACGTTGTTACTTACATCGCAGCGGAAGGTGATATCTCTACTGACCTTCTTTCTCCTGGTAACCAGTCTCACTCACGTGCTGACCGTGAATTGCACGGCCAGTGCATGATCACTCCAGAAGCTCAGCAAGAAATCGTAGCGCTTGGTAAGAAACACCCGAACGCTAAAGTGATGCTAATCGCTGAGAAAGGCACCATGGGTGTTGGTTCTTCTCGTATGTCTGGTGTTAACAACGTTGCACTTTGGGCTGGTGAAAAGACTTCTCCATACATCCCGTTCATCAACAACGCACCAGTTGTTGCGGGTACTAACGGTATCGCACCTATCTTCCTTACTACTGTTGGTGTAACCGGCGGTATCGGTCTTGACCTTAAAAACTGGGTTAAGAAAGTAGACGCTAACGGCAATGCTGTTAAAGATGCAAACGGCGACAACGTATTAGAAGAAGCTTACTCAGTTGCTACTGGTACGGTTCTTACTATCGATACTAAAGCTAAGAAGCTTTACAACGGTTCAGAAGAAGTTGCTGACGTTGCTGATGCGTTCACTCCACAAAAAGTTGAATTCATGAAAGCCGGCGGTTCTTACGCTGTGACTTTCGGTAAGAAACTACAAACGTTCGCTGCTGAAACTCTAGGTGTTAATGCTCCTGTTGTTTACGCTGCTTCTAAAGAAATTTCTAATGAAGGCCAAGGCCTAACTGCTGTTGAAAAAATCTTCAACCGTAACGCAGTAGGTGTTGCTTCTGAAACGCCTCTACACACTGGTTCAGACGTTCGCGTTAAAGTGAACATCGTTGGTTCTCAGGATACAACTGGCCCAATGACTTGTCAGGAACTAGAAGCAATGGCTGCTTCTACTATCTCTCCAAGTGTTGATGGTGCTTTCCAATCTGGTTGTCACACAGCTTCTGTATGGGACAACAAAGCTAAGGCTAACACGCCTAAGCTGATGGCATTCATGAACGCATTCGGCGTAATCACTGCACGTGACCCGAAAGGCGTTTACCACTCAATGACTGACGTAATCCACAAAGTATTGAACGACATCACTGTTGATGATCGTGCAATCATCATTGGTGGTGACTCTCACACTCGTATGTCTAAGGGCGTAGCGTTTGGTGCTGACTCTGGTACGGTTGCAATCGCACTGGCTACTGGCGAATGTGCAATGCCTATCCCTGAGTCTGTAAAAGTGACCTTTAAAGGCAACATGAAGTCTCACATGGACTTCCGTGACATCGTACACGCCACTCAAGCTCAAATGCTTAACAAGTTTGGTGAAAACGTTTTCCAAGGTCGCGTAATCGAAGTACAAATCGGTACTCTTCTAGCTGACCAAGCGTTCACCTTCACTGACTGGACTGCAGAAATGAAAGCTAAGGCTTCTATCTGTATTTCTACTGACGACACTTTGGTTCAATCTCTTGAACTAGCTAAGTCTCGTATCCAGATCATGATCAACAAAGGCATGGAGAACGAAGCAGGCATGTTGCAAGGTCTTATCGACCTAGCTGACAAGCGTATCGCTGGCATCCAGTCTGGTGAAGAGCCAGCACTTGCTCCTGATGACAATGCTAAGTACTTCGCTGAGCTAGTTGTAGATCTAGATCAAATCGATGAGCCAATGATTGCTGACCCAGACGTTAACAACGAAGACGTTTCTAAGCGTTATACTCACGATGTTATCCGTACCGCTTCTTACTACGATGGCCGTAAAGTTGACCTTGGCTTCGTTGGTTCTTGTATGGTTCACAAAGGCGACATGCAAATCATCGCTGCCATGCTTCGTAATCTAGAGAAGAACGGTCCTATCACGTTTAAAGCACCTCTAGTTGTTGCGCCACCAACGTACAACATCGTTGACGAACTAAAAGCGGAAGGCGATTGGGATATCCTATCTAAGTACGCTGGCTTCACTTTCGATGATAACAACCCGAAAGAAGCGGCACGTACTGCATACGAAAACATCCTGTACCTAGAACGTCCTGGTTGTAACCTATGCATGGGTAACCAAGAGAAAGCAGCAGCAGGTGATACTGTTCTTGCTACTTCTACCCGTTTATTCCAAGGCCGTGTTGTAGAAGATACTGCTGAGAAGAAAGGTGAATCTCTACTAGGTTCTACCCCAATGGTTGTTCTTTCTACTATCCTAGGTCGCTTCCCGACTTTAGAAGAGTACAAAGCAGCGGTTGACGGTATCAACCTAACTAGCTTCGCGCCGCCTTCTGAAGATCTAGCGCGTCCAGCTATTCCTCTTAAAGCGGTTTAATACTGCTTTAGAAGTAATTGTACGAGGGCGCCATGCGCCCGATACAAAAAAGCCCAAACAATGAAAATTGTTTGGGCTTTTTTGTGTTGAATTAACAGTGTTTAACTATATCTGGGTTACTGACTGACAAAGCTCTGAGCCCCCACCAACCGGACATAAAGTAATAGGCAAGAATTGTTGAACGTGGTTCTTAACCTTTTCTTCAATTAATTTATCATCGATATTTAAATCACTGCCTTTGACAGAGCTTTGAATAATATAGAGACTGTTTTCTGCCGAGATACCATAGGTATAAACAACCTCACCGGTGTCTTTTTTCAAGCCTAGCCTTGGCATATCTTTAGTAGCTTTTTTGCATCCGAAAATCATATGATAACCATATAGATCACCACCTACGTCTTTCTCTCCTAAATCCAAATAAGCCTTGTTATCACGGCATGCCATTAAAATCATAATCGCTTGAGACTGAACAATACCTTTAACTGCTTGCTTTCTTTTCTCAGCAGACTCAGATTCCTTAAATTTCATAGCAATAACTTGGAAATTACGGTTCCAGTTGCTAACCGATACATCTGCCGGCAGATATAGCTGAGTAAAAACATTGCCTTTTTGTTGTGAATCTCGAACTCTCCAGTCTATTGGTAATTCATGAATTATTTGGTGATCCCATATTTTTGTAACACTGGTTAATCGATCCATTGAAGTTTCTGATTGCTTTATTGTTGGCTTACTCACCCCACAGGCAGTTAAAACGGAAAGAAAACTTAAAAGTACTAATTTTTTCATATTATGTCCTTATTGTAATAATTTGTACGCTAGTCACGTTTACAGTGTTTTGGCTTCTATTTCAATACTCGAATTTATAATGCATCTCTTAAGACTCCTACCCGTCTATTCCAAGGCCGTATTGTGAAGACCTTGCTGAGAGAAGGGTAAATCTCTACTAGATTCTACTTGAACGCAGGCCAAGCTGCTTGCTGCCATATCCACTGCTGCCCCCTTAAGCTGGTGATTTTCCATTTATGAGCCGAATACATGAGCTAAATAACAAGATTAATCGGCTCATAGATCAAACAACCAACATATATGACGAAGTGAAATCGAATCATCCTAGCCCATTAAGCCGTGGCATTTCCCTTTTGCGGCTAAAAATACCCGTTACTATGAGCCGATAAACACTATTTTACGGCTCAAGGTTAGCAAACGCCCTCATTAATCCAGATAAGTACATGCATGCATCCGGCAGTACCAGCACCAGTCTATGGATACGCTAGTAAGCGGCATAATGACCTTTAGCCATGCTTTAGACCTTTCTATATAATGCGCCATCTGATGGACTTTCTAACGGTTAGCTAACCGCCCAAGGAATAATAAAGAGTAATATGAGCCTGCTATCTGTTTTCACTTCTAAAAAAAGTTTTGCCCTACCTGTGATCGGCAGTGTGTTGCTTAATAAGCTTGGCCTACATATTTTTCGTATTCATTTAGCCAATCTATTTTTAAGCTTACGCCGCATTCAAGTGGCGGGTTTTTCACGACCGGCTGAGTACAAGCAATTTAAACAAGACGGTATTTTAGCCCTTGAAAATTTTTTACCAGAACAAGAATTTGCAGCGCTGCTAAGCGAAATCAAACAAACTATGGCAAACGCCGATGCCCAAACCCCAATTGAGGCCTATGGAGAGCAGGGATTTGGTGAAAAACATAATTTTACGTGGGGCTTTGATCGCTACGACGGCGGCACGTTAAATCGTTTTTACAACATTACAAACGATCAGCCTCACACCCGTCAGTTTTTAAACAATAAGCGCTTAAAGAAACTCACCTCTTATTTGTCGGGCACATATCACGATGC
>CAJXIT010000112.1 GCA_913054055.1 uncultured Thalassolituus sp. | reverse complement strand
AACTTGATAACGGATACCCGTACTCTCAATCCAACTGGCATAGGAAACATTTAGTTTTCCATTATTGCTGGAGTCATAGCTCCAATTACCACCTACTGGCGCCAATGAAGCAAAACCTGTTAGGTTTGGCTGAAAACTGTATTCAGCTTTCGTGATTGGAAACCCTAAATCTAACTGAAGTTTAGAAGAGGCTTTATACTGGTAAGACAATAATGGGATGGGCATGTACTCACCAAATAAACGGTTAACACCCACACCCATGGTCCATGCACTAACATCAGTTGATTGATAACGCCATATGGCTAGACCCATCAATGAAAAAGAGTCCGATGACAGCGCTTCCATGTCGCTATGTATACTCGGTGTAACTTGAAGGATCCGAGTCCATTGATCATCTTGCCGATCAATAAACATAAATTGTGATTTGATTGAGTATAAAGTTGGCTCTGCGCTGGCTGAATTGTTTAACTTAAATTCATTGCGTTCAATAGAGACCGTCGGCACCAAAACTTGGTCCATCACATCAAATTTACCAAGAGGCATTTTCACATGTGTATATTCATATGCAAGCTCTGCCGCAGAGCTTTCAACCGATGCGTAATCATATGAAAAATGTTTTACACCCATTGCCATATCCTTAGGGATATTATGGATTTCTTCATCTATTGTTTGTGCGTTCGTTCCTATTGATAGTATCAAAGAGAATGAAGCCACCAATCCATTAGTAAAAAGCTGACATGCGTTTCCATTTTTACATTTCATTTCAAGCTGTTCCTATTATTTTTTCTAAATATACCTGACCGATTTACACATCACCATGAGTTTCAATCAACTTCTATAGCATCCACGTTATTATTCCAACCGGTATCATTTAACGTATGATATTCACTGATATATACGGTGTTATTATTTCCTGGTAGCTCAAGTTCCTCGGTAAAAACTTTAACCCCATCTTCGTATATGTCATTACTATGACCATAAATAATAATACTTTCTAGCTGATCATCTTCCGTTATGTTTATTTGGTTTAAATCCCCTTTAATAATTAAAGAGTGAATATTTCCATGTAAATTTATGATGTTTTCACTACCCGCAAGCGTAAAGTTATATGCATAAGATGAATCCACATCTACATACAACTCGCCAGATTGGTTGAAACTGATTTCTTTCAACTCATCACTGCTAGATGTGCCCTCGATACTAATGACGCATCCATTGAGCGTAGTACATATAAAAGTAGCAATTATTAACAACTTGATATTGTGCATGTTCGTTCCTCTGCCTAACTGATGATGGTTTTAATATTCATCAGTATAATCATTTATGTCATACCTATGTTCAACCAAAAGTCCAGATTGGAATATCATGTAGTCGTGAGCGTCATTATCTTCACCCAAAAACCTGGCGTAAATTAGCCTCATGCTTTGAAAAACACATCACAGGAAAGCGAGAAATCAGCATGTTTAAGCTTAAAAATAAAAATGTATCATTCTTGACCGCCATTTCGGTCCCTTTACTGTCAATGGACGTCCACTCAGTAGGTTTGCAACTGATGCCTGGGTCACCCAATTTTGGCTCCGCCGGTGCTGGCCATGCTGCCTTAGGCATGGGTGCAGGATCCGCCTGGGCAAACCCAGCCACCATGGTATTAGTAAAGGAGCAGCAAATAGGGGTTGGCTTGATTGCAGCGTCTACCGACCTTCAATTTGAAGCAGAAGATGCAACTGACACCAGTGGTGGAAACGCAGGGGACAACATATACATCCCATCTTTTGCTTATGTGAATACCATTAATGACGACATAAGTTTTGGGTTTTCGGTTGTCGTACCATTTGGCAACTCTATCGACTATGACGAAGACTGGACGGGTAGCAATGTGGCCACATCTGCTCATTTGCAAACGGTTCAGGCCATGCCTGCCATGTCTTATCGCATCAATGAACAGTTATCAGTAGGATTTGGGATAACGGCTAATCAAACCGATGTAGAGCAAAATCTATCCATGTCATTAGGCCCCATGACCACGGATGCATCCATAGAAGCCAGCGACTTGGCATACGGTTGGACCTCAGGTGTGCTTTATGAACTTTCAAGCTCACATCGCTTTGGCGCCGTTTATCGCTCTCAAGTTGATTTTGATTTGTCTGGTGATGCTGAGCTTGGCACGAGCACAGGTACGGCAAGCATGAATTGGGAAAACCCTGCGAGTTTCGTCATAAGCGGCTTTCACCAAGTATCTGATCGAACAAACTTACTTTGGGATATTGGTCGTACATTTTATAGTGCGTTTGAACAAACCGATGTCGCTCTCACAGGCCTGCCTTTGGAATCACTAGAATTACATCGAAACTGGGTCGACGCGAACCGCTACGCAGTAGGTGCCCATTATCAATTAAATGAGACTGTCACATTGCAAGCAGGCTATGCATTTGATGAAAGCCCTGTGGAGACCGAAGACCGAAGTGCAGACATGCCATTAGATGATATCCAGCGAATGACTGTTGGTGTGAATTACAAGCTTAACTTACAGACTCACTTCGCATTTGGTATTGAATACGCGGACTTAGGCACACCTGAATTAACTGAAAGTGATGACCCATTATTCTCGAGCCCTAAAGGGCAGTATGACAACAGTGCAACGGCCGCTTCTTTTTCAATTAACTATCAATTTTAGTTGGCTAAAGAACATTGGAATAGGAGCACCTGAAACAAAGACCATTCATATTAATGTCCCTTTTCGTGAGGTGCTTTTCATTAAGCCCTTGCGAGTTTTTCAACTGAAAATCATTACCTCACACACATTTGAGCCCATCCAAACTATCCCACTTTCCTCTTATTCAAGATACACTGCTTAATTCACATGATTAAACTTTGATATCGTTAATGAATCTTGAACAACTTGCTCGATATGACATTAAACTCTTAGTTGCTTTACAGGTATTGCTTGAAGAAAGTAATGTTACCCGAGCAGCAGAACGCTTACATGTTACACAGTCAGCCATGAGTAAAATGCTGGCCCGTTTAACTGATACCTTTGGTGAAGAGTTGTTTACACGAACTAGCCACGGTATTCAGCCAACAGATCGTGCAATTGCCCTAAAGCTCCCGCTTAACGATGCGCTTGAAGCGCTAGGTGTGCTGCTCACCCCTCCTGTCTTTAAGCCCGCCGATTGCCACCGAACCTTTCGAATTTCTATCATCGACAGCATGGCCATTCGCCTTGTGCCTGGCTTATTAAGTACGTTAAGTAAAGTCGCCCCCCATGTGAGGATACAGTTTAAGCCTTGGGGTAAGGACTCATTTGATGACCTAGCATCAGGACAATTGGATCTAGCCATTAATGTGGTAGACATTGACCGTGCCAATTTTTACCAACAAAAGCTGGCCGATATTAAAGTGTGCGCCGTGGTGAGGAAAGGCCACCCTTTATGTCAAAAAAAACAGGTGGATTTGGACCAGTTTTTATCTTATCCCTTCATAAAAGTTGTCATACCTGAATTCAATGAAAACCAGCAACATGACCAACAGATCCTTTCGGCTCTGGGTAAAATTCGCAATATTGCATTAGAAACCCCTAACCAACAGTTGGCGCTAGAATGTGTCAGTAAGACCGATTACCTGATGCTAGGGGGTAAAGCGGGTATTAATCCATATCATGAGTATTTAGGACTCACAACGATCGACGTACCAAAAGAACTGTCTGTCCCCAGCTACAGCATGAAACTCAGCTGGCACCAACGTCAACACAAGCCCCCAGAACATGTATGGTTTCGCAAGCTGTTATTAAGTGAATTAATGAAACTCGCTAATTAATCCCCAGCTAAAGTCCTCAAAACCCGCTTCATACTAGCAATATGGGGCTGATTCTGAAGAGCATTTATGATTTAATCCCCCACCTCATTTTTAAGCACATATCAGCATGAAAATTTACGGCATAAAAAACTGTGACACCATGAAAAAAGCCCTTAAATGGCTTGAAACCAATGGTATTGACGTGGAATTTCACGACTATAAAAAAGCAGGTATTTCAGCTGATTTAGCCGATGAGCTATTGGCAAATATTGAAGTGAAAACGTTAATCAATGCCCGCGGTACCACTTTTCGCCAGTTAAGCGATGAAGATAAAGCCGCCATTAAAGACAATCAAGATGCCGCGACAGCCAAGCGCATCATGCTAGACAACCCTTCTGTGATTAAGCGCCCTGTGCTTGAACATGAAGGCGCTTACTTGGTGGGCTTTAAAGCCGATCAGTACCAAGACTTCGTTTAACCTTTTTTAAATAATTATCTCAATCAGTTTATAGGAATCTCAACATGGCATTAGCATTTGCACTAGGTGTAGGCACACAAAACAAAAAAGGCGATTGGTTAGAAGTATTCTTCCAAAAGCCTGTATACCAACCTGAAGCGGGTCTTATTGAAGCGGCTAAAGCTGCTGGCTATGAAGCAGGCAATCAAGCCATTGCGTTAGACACTGCCAAACTTGAAGCGTTAGCCGGTAAATTATCTGGCGAGCAAGCTGAACTGGCTAAAAAGCTTGCGTCTAGCAAAGCCCCTACTGTATTAACCGTTATCGAATCAGATGGACAAGCTACAAGCACACCTGAAGTGTACTTAAAGCTGCAATTGATCTCTCACCGTTTGGTTAAGCCGCACGGCATCGACCTAAGCGGCATTTTCGGTCTGCTACCAAACGTCGCTTGGACCAGCAAAGGGGCCATCGACCTTGAAGAGCTAAGCGATGCACAACTGGAAGCGCGCATGAATGGCGAGCTACTTGAAGTATTCAGCGTGGATAAATTCCCTAAAATGACTGATTACGTGGCCCCAAGCGGAACTCGTATTGCTGACGCGTCTCGCGTTCGTCTAGGTGCTTATGTTGGTGAAGGTACCACTATTATGCACGAAGGCTTTATTAACTTTAATGCAGGTACTGCCGGCACATCAATGATCGAAGGCCGTATCTCAGCTGGCGTATTTGTTGGTGAAGGTTCTGACCTAGGTGGCGGCTGTTCTACCATGGGCACACTTTCAGGTGGTGGTAACATCATCATTAAAGTAGGTGAAAATTCACTTATCGGCGCCAATGCAGGTATCGGTATCCCACTTGGGGATCGTTGCACAGTTGAGTCTGGTTTGTACATCACAGCCGGAACAAAAGTGAACGTTTTGGATGCTAACAAAGAAGTGGTTGAAGTGGTTAAAGCCCGTGACCTAGCAGAGAAAACTGACTTATTATTCCGTCGTAACTCACTATCTGGCGCCATTGAATGCGTTACCAACAAAACAGCTATTGAGCTTAATCACGAGCTACACGCAAACAACTAATTGTAAATTAGATTGCAATAGTAAAAAAACCGAGCACTGCCTCGGTTTTTTTATATGAATTTCGGACTAATATCAAAACATTCTAAAAAGTTAGGTATTTTCACTCACTTATAACCAGCAGGATTAAAAATCTCTCTATTCGGATTAGTGTGGCGCTTTTCATCAACTAATGAGCTTGTATGAGCAACAATTGTGTGACACAAGTCTCATTTTAATATGAGGAAACTACCTTCTTTAGAAATAATAAGACAGATCTCAACCATGTTCCTTAGTACCTAGTTTCCATACTTTCAACTTAGGAATACAATTAATCATAGCTATGTATTACCACCTCAGGATTATAAGACACCATGGAACAGGATCTGTTAGACAAGCCCTTTTTGCCTCTAGATAGACTCAGAATTTTAAAGTATTTCAGTATGTACAGCGTGGTGGTTACCGTTGCATTGGTTTCGTTGTACTTCATGGATATTGACCTAGGGTTTTTAGGGGTTAACGACCCTAAAATTTACCCTATGATATTGTCGCTTCACGCTTCAATCACCATTGTATTTTTGGCCTTGGCCTTTAGTGCAGGTCAAGCCCACTACGACCACTTACTGGCATTTTTCTTATTGGATGTGACTTTAATTGGCGCCCTTATTTATTCAAGCGGCACCGGTAACAGTTTAAGTTATCTAATGGTTGTAGGGGTGGCTGTCGGTAACTCATTATTAAGTGGTCAAAAAGGCTTACTGATCAGCGCATGGGCTGCCATCTGTTTATTGTTTGTAGAAAACCGCTTTGCGGTTGAAGGCCAAGCTTACAACTACGTGAACGCAGGGACACTCGGTTTTATATTCTTTATCACCGCATTCGTCATACAGTCTCTTGTTAAACGCTTACACTTATCAGTGGATATCAACCGCATTCAAGCAGACAACTTATTAAGTATGGAACAGCTAACAAAGCTGGTTCTTAAGCGATTAGAGACCGGGGTGTTAGTGGTTAACGAAAATGAAGAAATCGTGTTTCAAAATACAGCAGCCCAACGCCTTCTAGGATTCCCCGGACCCGTACGCGTATTGCCCGAAAAACTTCACCAAGCCTTCTTAGAATATAAAAAATTTCCTGGGTATAAGCCTGGAACATTTAAAGCCGGTCCGACCACGGCAAAAGTACAGCCCATGTTTGCACCATTAATGCCAGGCACTGACCGTGGCACAGTGATATTCATTGAAGATACCAATGTGGTGTATCAGCAAGCTCAGCGCCTTAAGCAAGTTTCTTTGGGTAAACTCGCAGCGGGGATTGTTAGAGAGATCAAAGAGCCTATGCAAGGTATTTACACCATTGCACGTGAAATGAGCCAAGCCAGCATTGCCGCTGGTGATAAATTCCACCAACCGATTAAAGATCAATCCATGCACATTGAACGCATTATCAATAACGTTCAAAACCTCAGTAATACTAAGGCTACTAAGTTTGATAAACAAAATTTAGGCATGTGGGCCGGGGCAACCGTTAAAAAATTAGAGCACACCACTTTAAACAACGTAAAAATTGAATTAAAAGTGAGCCGTACCCCCATGGAAGCGTATTTTGATACCTCTCAAATTCGCCAAGCATTGAACAGTATTTTAGAAAATGCCGCGTTCTTTTCAAAACAAAAGAATGCTGAGTTTGCCCGTGTCACCATATTGGTTGGCCGAAATAAGGTAAGCAAACAAAACATCATTGAAATTCAAGATAATGGGTACGGCGTTGGCCTAGACGACTTGGACCATATTTTTGAACCTTTTTATAGCTCAGAAAGCAGTAAATCAGGTTTAGGTTTATACCTAGCTAAACAATTCTGTGAAATGAACATGGCCCGCTTAGATTATGTGGCTGCGCAGGAAGGAGCACGTTTTAGGATTACCTTCCCAACCCCAGAACAGGTTGAACGCCAATTAGAAAAACGTGAAGACTTTGATATTCGCGACAAGAAAAAAATGGCCGCAGTATAAGTGTCGTTACAACACTCATAGAGACGATCCAAAAGGGTGCTTAAGCACCCTTTTCTTTTTTTTCTTTTATCTGGGCAGCCCCTGCCTTACTAACCGTAGCAACTAGTCTAAGCATCCAGTTCACAAAAATCACATTTTTTCAGAGTGAGTTTCCATATAAAAACTTGAAATCAGTGCTATAAGTTTTATATGAACCTCAACAATTTCAATAAAACTTAATAGTTTCAAACACTTAGCTAGCTACTAGACATAGTTGAAAGTTTGACCGAAGCAAGTTGTCAATTTGCACATGAATGTCATCACATTTTACTGAGCTAAAATAAGGCATAGTCCCCTATCAATACTGTCTAGCCAAGGATGCCTTCCATGTCGATTGCCAATTTTATCCCCGGCCAACCCGTCCTTAGTTGGATTCTGGCCATTATATGCGGAATGCTTGTTCTGTACTTTATTCGCCCCAGCGCTCATCAATTACTTGATAACCTCACCACCTTAATCGTGCAAAACTTGCGCTTATTAAGTCGCAGCCTTGGTGTATCTGCAAAGAATATGTCACAACGTAACAAAGAGGTGCTATTAGAACATGGTAAGCAACAAGCCGAGCGCGAGTTAGAACGTCAATTTATACGCTTAGGCAGTTTGGTCGAAAAAGACCTCGCGCGCTATCCCACGGTACAACGAAACATTGAACAAAACATTTCGGCCATGGAAGAAAAACTGAGTCAAACATCAGAAGTACCCGCGCCACTGCCTGAATGGACAGAAGCCGTTGAATCCATTACAAAATTAAAAGACACCACAAAAAACGATGCCGTTGTGGGTAAGTTATTACAAGCCATTTATGAAGCATTTCATACACAACAAAATGAAGTGATGAGCACATATAAAAAGGACATAAGTAAACGCCATAATTTATTAAAAGGTGCCATGAATCACTGGCGTCATCTTTTGGAAAAACTCAGCAATGTTGAAAAACATTGGCAGCATTTAAACGATCAAGCCAAAAAGATTGACCTACAAGTTGAACGATTCGATAGTATGGTGAAAGCCACGGATAAAGCTGAACGCTTACTGAAAGCATCTAACTCCACTCAGTTTTTTATTTCTTTAGTGGTCATAGTGATTGCTGGCTTTGGGGCATTTGTAAATTACAATTTAATTGCGTTACCCATGTCTGAGCTTATGCCAGCCACCTCACAGGTAGCAGGTTATAATGTGGCTGACATTGGAGCCGCGGTCATTATCATGCTTGAACTGACCGTTGGATTATTTTTTATGGAAGCCATCGGTATCACCCGCTTATTTCCTGTCATACATTTTATGGAAGATAAAAAACGTATGATTTGGGCCGTTGTATGCATGACGTTTTTGTTGGCCCTATGCTGTGTTGAAGCCGGGCTTGCCTATATGCGTGAGGCCATGGTGGCTGACAAAGCCTTATTAACTAGCTTTTTAGTGGCTGGAGAAGAAGCCGCACAAAATGCACCATCTGAAACCAGTAACATCCCTATGATCGGTCAAATGACGCTGGGCTTTGTATTGCCATTAATCCTAATGTTTGTGGCCATACCATTCGAATCATTTATTCACACAGGGCGCCATGTTTTAGGCAGTGTCATCATTCAAATTTTCATTTTAAGCAGTACGCTTCTTAGAAGTTTATCTCTATTTCTTAAACACTTTACCGAAAGTTTAAAAAACGTGTATGACATTTTTTGTTTTGCCCCATTGTGGCTAGAGCACCTAATTGAGCACAGACCGCCATCCAAAAGAAAGAAGATCTCTCAATCATTAGAGAAACCACTAGAAACATTACAAGAGAATGAAAATGACGACACGCTTGATGAAGCCACTCCAATAAAAAAAGGCGCCTAAGATGAGTTCTTTATTAAACAAATTTTCAGTTATTATTTTTGCTTTTTTGTTGAGTGCTTGTACTGAGAAAAAACCCACAACGGGTGTCTACATGCTGTTAGATACTTCTGGCACATACACAAAAGAATTAAAGAAAGCTCAGCAGATTATTCATTATTATTTAGGCACATTAGGCCCTGGTGACAGTTTTGCCGTAGCAAGAATTGATAGCGGCAGCTTTTCTGAGAAAGACATCATTGCAAAAGTCACGTTTGACCATAGGCCTAGCCGCGCTAATGACCAAAAGCGACAGTTTGCTGCGACTCTCTCAAAGTTCATTGATTCTGTGGAGCGCAGTGCCTACACAGACATAAATGGTGGCCTACTATTAGCCAGCGAATATTTAAATGAAACTCAGGCCAATAAAAAAGTGGTGATGATTTTCAGTGATATGCAAGAGGAACTACCAAAAGGCTACAAACGTGATTTTAGCCTTTCGCTAACCGGATACGAAGTGATCGCATTAAATGTGACAAAACTGAGAACTGATAATCAAGATCCCAAACTCTATATGGCTCGTATGGACAGATGGCAAAACCGGGTTGAAGAAAGCGGCGGAAAATGGCGTATGGTGAATGATTTAGAACGAGAAGACTCTTTGAAACTTTAACGGCTGCGCATTATCATCAACCAACAAAAAAGGGCCACTTGGCCCTTTTTTATCAGCTCGCTTGAACTTCAGCTTACTTTTTAGCGGACTGCTTTTGCAAATACAACA
>CAJXIT010000111.1 GCA_913054055.1 uncultured Thalassolituus sp. | reverse complement strand
ATTCAAGAAAAAAATAACAATGTATATTTACACTTTCCTCTCGATCCGTTCGAAGGGTCAAACATAATTCCTCTTGAGGATATTATAAGCGCAGAAGGGTTATTGGTATCAGATTCAGTTTTTATCCAATACTTAGACAGACACAATATTTGAAGAAAAAAATAAGCAGTTTAAACAAACCAGCCAAGAAGGTTTGAACAGCTTGTTGAACCCTTTTAAAGATCAGTTAGAAGGTCTACGTAAAAAAGTAGATGATGTGTATGTGGCTGAAACCAAAGATCGCATTGCCTTAAAAGAGCAAATCACCAGTCTGCATGACTTAAATAAACAAATCACAGAAGAGGCGGCCTCTTTAGCCCGTGCCTTGCGCGGTGAAAAGAAAACCCAAGGTAACTGGGGGGAATTAGTATTAGAAACCGTACTGGAAAAATCCGGTTTGCGCCAAGGTGAAGAATACGTTCGAGAAAAAAGCATCACAGATGAAGACGGTGAGCGCTATCGCCCAGATGTAATCATCAACCTGCCTGAAGAAAAACACATCGTGGTGGATGCCAAGGTATCATTGAATGCCTATAACGATTATGTCAACGCTGAAAGCGAAGCCGACCGTATCAGCTTTTTAAAACAGCACATTGATGCGGTGCGGATGCACATAAAAACCTTGGCGGATAAAGCGTATGCCAAGTTACCCGGTGTGAATAGCCCGGATTTTGTGTTTCTGTTTATGCCCATAGAACCTGCCTTTATGGTGGCATTTGAACACGACGATAAATTATTTAACGATGCTTTTGAACAGCGCATTGTGGTGGTGACCCCAACCACGTTATTGGCCAGTTTAAGAACGGTATCCAGTTTGTGGTCAATTGAACGTCAAAATAAAAATGCCAAACAGCTGGCTGAGCAAGCGGGTCGCGTACACGATAAGCTAGTGGGATTTGTTGAAGATATGGAAAAAGTCGGCAAACAGCTTGGTACCGTTCAGGGTACCTATGACACGGCTTGGAGCAAGTTAAAAGAAGGTCGCGGTAATCTAATCAGTCAAGCCCATAAGTTTAAAGACTTGGGTGTGAGAGTGAAAAAAGAAATCCCTCAGCAAGTACTGGAAACCGCAGAGCTTGAGTTTGCCGAAGACGAATAGCCGTACCAGCCGAATAACAGACAAGTCGAATCACAATAAAAATAATGGATTCAGAATATGGCCAGCCATTTAACAGAAAAACAAAGCAATTCAGCGGTTGATCAAAAACGCTTTATTTTTGTCGAGCTAATGATGATATGGGAAGGGCGAATCAAGGCTGCCCATATCAGTGATCAGTTTGAATTGGGTAAAAATCTGGCAGCCCTTGTGATTCAAAAATACAAAGAGCTGTACCCAGAAAACATGGCCTATGAAGCCGCAACCGAATCCTATGTCCCCACTGAAAATATGGTGACTCAGTTCACCAGTGGCAGTTTACAAGAATACGTGAACTTAATCGCAGCGGGTGAAAGTATCACTCAGCTGGCCATGCCCACCCGTAATGTTAATCCTGTTGTGGTCAGACCCATTCTCCAAGCCATTCGTGAGCAACGACGTTTAAGTATTGCTTATGCCTCGGTGACACACCCTGAATTCGCTTCAAGAGTGATTCAACCACATAACATTGTATTTGATGGTTTGCGCTGGCATGTGCGTGCCTTTTGTGAAAATAATCAAGGCTACCGCGATTTTGTGCTGAGCCGATTTGATGCTAATGCAAGCAGTGAATTACTGGATGCTGCGGATCATTTTGATTTGCAAGATGAGTTATGGCAAACCTTGTTAGAGGTGGAAATCATGCCGGACCCTCGCTTAGATGAAAACCGAACCCGTATCATAGCTCTTGATTATGATATGCCGTCAGTCGGTACTCCAGAGCAACCTAGTTATGTTAAAACCATGCAAGTGCGAGCGGCGCTATTAATGTATTTGATTAATCGCTTAGGGTTAGATCAGTACCATAACAAACCAGAAGCTCAGCAAATTATATTGTCGCCAAACTGCCAGCAAACATTAAAACCGTACTTACCTAATTAATATTGGCGCTATGTGATCAGCCAATGTCTTGCAAAGACATTGGCTTAAATCGTCAGCCTTAATATAGTGTCGTTTTAAATGATCATTACACCCCATTCTATAAAAATAACGTCAGAAGCATCATTATGAAATCTTTATTGTCTCAAGTGGTTAAACACTCAAAGCGATTTGCATGCGTTGCATTAATCAGTCCCATTGTTTGTGCACAAAATGTCATTCTCATTATTGGCGATGGCATGGATGATCAGCAAATAACAGCTGCTCGTAATTACCTATACGGTGCCAGCGGCCAAACCATTCTGGATAGCATGCCAGTACGTTCAGCGGTTCAAGTGCTAACGGTTGATAATGAACACCCTGAAAAACCAGTATACGTAGCAGACAGTGCCAACAGTGCTACAGCAATGGCAACGGGCGTGACCACCAGTATGGGGCGAATTGGCACGTCGGCCAAAACGGATCGGGACCTTACAACCATTATAGAATTAGCCGAAGACAAGGGCTTCAAAACAGGCATTGTGACAACCGCATCCATTACTGATGCAACACCGGCCGCGTTCGCCACTCACGTGAGTGTCAGGGGCTGTGAAACGCCTGAACGCATGGTGCAGTACCAAAGCCACGGGGATTACGTGATTGATTGTGAACAGGACACCCAAGCAAAAGGCGGCCTAGGCAGTATCAGTGAACAGCTGGCTGTGAGTAATGTGGATGTATTATTAGGCGGAGGCATGAACCGCTTTAATAAAAAAGCGGAAAACTCTGAACAGACCATGTTAGAACAAGCTAAACATCATAATTTTCATGTGATCAAAACATTGGCGGATGCAAAAGATGTTAAACCCATTGAAAAAATGATGGGATTATTTGCCGGTAAACACTTGCCTGTACGTTTGCAAGGCACCGATGGGCGCATTGCAGAGCAACCCGAATTTAGTTTTTTAAACTGGTTTCACCGGTACCTAGGTAGTGTGAGTATTCCTGAAGCAATGGAGTGCGAAGCTAACCCAGAATTTGCAGCCGACAATACGCCCAATTTAAAAGATATGACCAAGGTTGCGTTAAATCATTTAAACAATGATAAAGGTTTTTTCTTAATGGTTGAGAGTGCCAGTATTGATAAACAGTCCCATAAGCGCAATCCCTGTGGTTCTATTGGAGAGGCAGAGCAATTATTTGAAACCGTTCAAGTGGCTTTGGACTTTGCAAAACTAAATACCGATACATTAATATTGATAACAGCTGATCACGGGCAGGCCGCACAAATTATTCCCCATGCCAGCATGTATAATGTTTATGGTGTTCCAGTTGCAACGCCAGGTGCCATTGCTCGTATACGCACACCTGAAGGCAGTATCATGGGGATTAACTATGCTACCAATGAATTTAATTACGAAGAACATACAGGGGTAAACGTACCTTTATTCGCAAACAAAAACATCAAAGATAAAAGTGGTAACGATATGATTGGCGGCTTGATTCGGCAAAAAGATATTTTTACCATTTCTAAGATGTATTTGGGGTTATAAAAGTATTGGGCTGGGGTTGTTATGCCAATAATTAATCGCATCATGTTTGAGCTGGCGTTTAATTAATTCGTCATATCCGCGAAGGCGTCTACATATTTCGTCATACCCGCGAAGGCGGGTATCTCTCAGAGTTTTATAGTTCATAAAGAGATACCAGACAGCTCGTTCCTCACTTCTGGTATGACGTGGGATGGTGTGAATGCATCTATTTAACTTGTCATATCCGCGAAGGCGTCTACTTATTTCGTCATACCCGCGAAGGCGGGTATCTCTTGAATTGAGCATGACTTAAGCAATTATCTTTGGCCAAAGGTCTAGCCATTCAGGGTTTTCTTTTTCTATAAGATTAATCTTCCACTGACGATTCCATTTTTTCAATTGTTTTTCTCGGACAATAGCTGAATACATATCACCATGAGCTTCAAAGTAGACAAGCGAGTGGGTGTTATATTTTTTAGTGAATCCCTCCACTAAATTATTTTTATGTTGCCAAATTCGTTGAATGAGATTACTTGTCACACCAATGTATAATATTCCGTTTGGTTTATTGGTCATAATATAAGTATGTGGTTCCACGCTATGCCTCCATTCTTTGTGATTATTGTGAGGTTGGCGTATGTAATTACTATCGGTAGATAGATTGAATCTAAGAAGAGGTTTTGTTTGTACTAGTGTATGACAGCTGAACCGTCATACCTGCTAATGAAGTCTGTCATGCCCGCGCAGGCGGGTATCTTTTCGGGGAGCACAATTTTGAATAGATACCACACAGTTCGTTCCTCACTTCTGATATGACGTAGGAGGCTGAGTGTAGTTGCTACTGAAGCATGTCATACACGCGAAAGTGGCTGAGCGTAGTCACTAATGAAGCCTGTCATGCCCGCGAAGGTGGGTATCTCATTAGAATTCACAAGAAAGTTTTACTTAGAAAGCGCAACCGCTTTTATCTGCGCAAACACATTCATGCCCATTTTAAGATTTAAACGCTTTGCAGAGTAAGCCGAAATGCGGCTTAACAGTATTTGCTGGTCCACTTCTAATTGAATCAAACAGTGGCCAGATGCTTCGGGTTTAATATCCAAAATTTTGCCATTTAAAATATTTAAAATACTGCTGTCCATGGCGTGACTTAAGCTGATGCTGACGTCGCTGGCGTGAATGTTTAATCTTACATTCTGCTGAGCTGGACCCATTTGGTGGGTATGGGTTAGATATAAAAACTGCTCGGCCAGTTGCACTTTAATCAGGCCATCATTCTGATAGCCTTCATACTTTATAAACCCTTGTAATATACAGCCAGCATCTGGGTGCTGGTTAAATGGGTTATCTATATCGCTTAGCAGCTCAGTAAGTTTAGAAACCTTGTCGATTTTAGATATGCCATTTTGTTTATCTAATAGAATGACCTGATCCGCAAGCTGCATCACTTCATCAATGTTATGGCTCACATACAATATGGGTAGCTGCCATGTTTGAGATATGGTTTGAATAAACGGCAAAATCTCAGCTTTGCTTTTCCAATCCAGTGACGCTAATGGCTCGTCCATTAATAATAAATCCGGTTTGCTTAATAAACTGCGAGCAATGGCGACTCGTTGTTTTTCTCCGCCACTTAAATCTTGAATGGCATGTTTGAGTAAGTGCTGAATATTTAATTGCTGAATACACAGGTCAAATTCATCTTGAGTGCACTGCGATCGATTAAACGAAAAATCCAAGTTCTGTTGAACATTCAAATGAGTAAATAACTGACTGTCTTGAAATACCATGGCCACATTGCGTTTGTGGGTAGGTACATTAATTTTATTGTGTGAGTCTAACCAGGTGTGATGATAAAACTGAAGATGACCTGTGACCGCTTCTAAACCACAAATGGCTCGTAATAAATGGCTTTTTCCACAGCCGCTTGGGCCAAAAATAACATGTACGCTAGGGTCGTCCCACTGAATATCTTGTTGGATATTTAACTGGAAATTGTCTTTTTTTAATTGAATATCTAATGACAGCTTCATAACAATTGGCTGTCTTTATTATTTCGGTTGCGATAGATAACCGCTAATAAGGTAAACGATAAAATCAATAAAATACCCGATAACCAATGGGCGCCTGAGTAATTCATGGTTTCTACGTGTTCAAAAATAGCAATGGAGACCACCTGGGTTTCATTGGGTATGTTGCCACCGATCATTAACACCACGCCAAATTCCCCCAGGGTGTGAGCAAAGCCTAGGGTGGCGGCGGTGATATAGGCGGGTTTTGCTAAGGGCAGGATAATGTGTCGAAATCCATCAAAAAAAGAGGCTCGCAGTGTGGCAGCCACTTGCAGTGGGCGCAAACCAATTAATATAAAACCGTTTTGTAAAGGTTGCACCACAAACGGCAGGCTATAAATCACAGAGCCAATTACTAGGCCGCTGAAAGTAAACGCCAAAGTGCGATCCCCCCAAAGGCCAGCAATCCAACCACCAGGGCCATCAGGGCCAAGGGCGATTAATAAATAAAACCCTAAGACGGTAGGCGGTAAAACCAAGGGCAGGGCAATTAAGGCCTCCACTAGAGCTTTGCCTTTAAATTGCTTGTGGGCCAGCAGCCAAGCAATGGGGGTAGAAATGATCAGTAAAATGACAGTACTGATCAATGCTAGTTTTAATGTAAGTAAGAGTGCGTCCATGGAGGCTAAGGTATCAAGGATTAAAGGGCAGTGCTATAGCCACTGGCTTTGATGATACTCACGGCCTGTGGTTGGGATAAAAACTGTACAAAAGCTTGGCTAGCTTGGGAGGGTTTGATAACTAAACCCCATTGTTCGATGGGGTGGTGTAAGTTGGTATCTATTTTAATCACGCCTTTCGTTTTCTGATCAGATTGCAGCCAATGAGAGTAAGCAATGAATGCCGCATCGGCGCTGCCACTGGTGAAAAACTGAAAGGTTTGCGCGATATTTTGTCCTTTAACCATTTTGCTTTTAATTACTTGCGTCAATGAAAGGGTGGATAAGGTTTCTTCGCTTGCTTGTCCGTATGGAGCCAATTTAGCGTTGGCAATGGCCACTTTGTTGGCAGAAGATAATACTTGTTCAATAATATTATGCTGCAACTCTGAAGCAATCACATTAACTGGCTGGCTTGACGATAATACCTGCTTTAAGCTGCTTGAAATATTAGGCAGATGAGAGACAGCTTGCTGGGTAATTAATACCAATGATCCTTGAGCGTATTGAAATATTGCATGGTCAGAAAGCTTTAGTTGTTCCATTAACAACTTAGGATGATTTTTGTTAGCCGATAAAAATACATCAAATGGTGCACCGTTCAATATTTGGTGGCTTAATTGCCCAGTGCTGGCGCTGATGATTTGAATATTATGAGGGCTGTGCTTTTCAAATTCGGTTTTTAATAATTTTGCAGTGCTTAGAAAGTTGCTGGCCACCGCCACTTTAATTGAATCCCCATGGCTAGGAAGCGCAACGACAAACAAACACAGAAAAATCAGTGTGGCATACGTGCTTTTTACCAAGCGCCTAGCTTTCATTATCCTGCTTCCATTTGTCCATGGCGGTTTTGTCTTTTTCTAATGCTTCTACCCACACATCCCCCTGGGTAGTGGTTTCTTTTTTCCAGAATGGCGCGCGGTTCTTTAAAAAATCCATAATAAAGCGGCAAGCATCAAAGGCGGCTTCGCGGTGTTTTCCGCTAACAGCTACATATACAATTTGATCCGCTAAATATAATTGCCCCACTCGATGAATTACTCGCACGCGATTAATGGGCCAGCGGGATTTGGCCTGATCGACAATATCTTGCAGGGCTTTTTCAGTCATGCCGGGGTAGTGCTCAAGAAACAAGCCAGTTACATCATTGCCTTGATTAAAGTCACGCACTAAACCGGTGAAAAATACGATGGCGCCGTCTTGCTGATTGCCACGGCGCATTAATTGATATTCATGGGCAATATCAAAGTCTTGGGTTTGCACCCCAGCATAATCCAAATCTTGGCTTACTGAATTGTCTGACATGTCTAACCGCCAGTGACCGGAGGGAAAAAAGCCACTTCATCGCGCTCATTCACCATATGATCGGGCTCAACCATGGTCTGATTCACAGCGGTTAATAACGAGCGGCCTTCTATGAAGCTTGCCCAATCAGGGTATTGCTGAATGATGGCTTGTTGAATATCAGAAATGGAACAAGGTGCAGTTATATCTAACTGGAGTTTGTCCGTTTTCAGTTGTTCGCGAAGTTGTGCAAAAAATAAAACAGAGATCATAAAATCATTCGCCTTCATCTGCTTTAAAGTGGCCAGACTTGCCACCTTGTTTTTCTAAAACACGAATGCCAGAAATCACCATGGCTTTATCAACCGCTTTGCACATATCAAATAAGGTCAGTGCGGTGACAGATGCAGCGCTTAGGGCTTCCATTTCAACCCCTGTTTGTCCAGCCAGCTTGCACATGGTTTCAATGCGCACACGGTTGTGTTCTGGCTGAGGATCAAACTCTACCGATACTTTCGAAAGCATAAGTGGATGGCAAAGGGGAATCATATTACTGGTTTGCTTAGCTGCTTGAATACCCGCAATACGTGCCACAGAAAATACATCCCCTTTATGGTGATTACCTTCAAGAATCATCTTTAAGGTTTCAGGGGTCATATTGATGTAGGCTTCAGCGCGAGCAACACGTGTGGTGACGTTTTTTTCGCTCACGTCTACCATGTTGGCTTCGCCATTGCTGTTTATGTGGGTAAAGCTCATATAGTTCTCTTAATGCTTATGATCGCGACCAGTCTAACGGTTTAAGTTACCCGCGAGACTTGCAGTTTTCAATCTCTGTTTTTTTCAATTGTGCCACAAAATTGCATGGGCCTTGGCGGCTGTCTAGCTGAGCTTGAATGATGTCATCCCAAGCAGTGCGACAGGCGTTGGTAGAGCCGGGCATACAAAAAATAATCACCCCATTGGCCAGACCGGCCACTGCACGGCTTTGAATGGTACTGGTGCCAATTTGATCAAAGCTGATTTGGCGGAATAGCTCGCCAAATCCTTCTACGGTTTTATCAAATAAAGGGGTGACGGCTTCAGGGGTGCTATCTCGGCCAGTAAAGCCAGTGCCACCAGTGACTAATACCCCTTGAATATCATCGCTGGCCACCCAGTGACTAATGGCAGCACGGATTTTATAAATGTCATCAATGACAATTTTTTTATCAGCCAGATTGTGGCCTTGGCTTTGCAGGCGCTCAACTAATAATTGGCCGCTGGTATCAGTTTCTTCGTTACGAGTATCTGAAACGGTTAAAACCGCTAGGTTTAAAGGTTCAAATACATCAGTTTTAGTGTGTGCCATGTTGCTTTCCTAAATTGAGAAAGACCAAATTAAGGTGTTTGTATCTGTAGATATGCACCATATTAGATCTAGCGATAATTAAAAAATGTGTAAGTTAAATTTCCATTAACTCAAGTTTAGCGGCCAACCATTGCTCTGGTGTATTGGTATTTTGTAGACGCTCAACATTATCTGGGCTAATTTTAATGCCGTTAAATCGATTACACAGGGCTTTCACCGAACGTGTCTTGATTCTACCTGATACCACGTCAGTTAAGTAGTCTCTAACCTCTTGATTTAGTGGCAATAGGATGGGCAAATAGTGATGTTCAAAGAATACTGGTTGGCCAGAAAGGTTTGCCATAGACATGATTTTTTTAAGGTCTTTAGGTTCAAGCAAAGGTAAGTCTATAGGAACAATTAATAAGGCGTCGGCATCTGAATACTGAGCCACTGCATGAACCCCTCCAAGCGGCCCTTGGTTCACATACTTATCTACAATGACTCTACGTCGAGTTAAGTAGCTGACTTGCGAAGGGTTACGGCTAATAAAAATTTCATTCAGTGGTAATGATTCAAGGGAATCTAATGTGTAAAAAAACATATCCCTATGATCGCGATTTAATAGGGCTTTATCTTGCCCCATGCGACTGGATTGACCACCTGCTAAAACAACACCGTCTATTTTCATGGTTTTAACCTCCTAGCATGGCTAAGTGGCGGGTACTGCCAGTATTGTTTTTAGCCAAATCATGCTGCGCCGTTTTTTTAGATAAACATTGATCAACATGTTTGGATAATGCAGTTTGCTTATTGTTATTTAGCAGGTGACGCAAGTCATGACCCGATTCGCCAAATAAACACAGATGTAGCTTGCCTGTAGAGCTGACTCTCAAGCGGTTACAGCTTGCACAAAAGTCTTTGCTGTAAGGCATGATCAAGCCCATGTTGCCTTGATAATCTGGATGAGCGTACTCATTAGCAGGGCCAGCCAATGGGCCGCGATCTTTTTTTACCCAGCCAGAGTCTTTTAATCTTTTTTCAATGGATTCACCGCTTACATGATTTTTATGAAAGTATTCTCGGTTGTCTGAGGTTT
>CAJXIT010000110.1 GCA_913054055.1 uncultured Thalassolituus sp. | reverse complement strand
ACTTGTAATTGATTTTTTAATGCTACCTGTTAAATCAGAAATTATTAAACTTTGATCCGCATCTGAATAACCAAGTAATTCTTGCGCATTTTCATCAACATTTAACGGCATAAAGTCCAGAGTCTGAATCTCTCCGGTAATCAGGTTACCTAATATAGATACTTTTTTGTTACGAACAAAACCAAGGTCTCCATTTCTAGTAGATAATGAAACAAATGGAAAACCTTCTACAGCATCATGCTGTAAACTTGTAATAACAGAGGCGCTGCCAAGGTTTAAATCTATTTCATACAAAAGTGTTTGCGAGGGCTCGAACCTGTCCGTAACAATGAGCCTAGCCAAGTTATTACCAGAAAAATATAGGGAAATGAATTCTCGATCCCAACGAGAATCACCTGGTAATATATCTTCAATATTTAACTTCTCTTTAGTTTCGATATTAATAAGAGTAACGTAGCCAAAATCAGAATTATATGAACCTGAATCTACTAATACCCAGGATCCTTCATGCTGTATAACTTCGTGGGCCCCATAAATTTCGCCTACAAGGGCTTCTTTATTTGATCCATCATAGTTAGCTCGATAAAGCCAATCATCTGCCAAGAAGTAAATCTTTTGATCATTATCATATGTATAAACTGGCTGCCGTATTTCTAATCCTCCGAGATTTTCTGATAGGTCAATTATTTCACCAAACTCAGTCCCTATGGCATCACTTATAGTTGAGCGGTTTGTATCAATTTCAATTATCTCAGTATTTAGAACAGCTTCAGATTCTTCATCAATTATTGAAACAGTATACACACCATCCGGTTGAAGATAGCCAAGATTATCTTTACCCGACCACTTGAAGTAACTTGATGAAGGGAGGGATGTCTCTGAAATAACTAGTTCATTATTCTTATTAGATACAGTTAACGTAATCGGACCTGAATTATCTACACGATAAAATATTTCTGTACTATCTTGTATCCCATCACCATTCGGAGATATATAGCGTTCAGTAACATAAAATGAACTGTCTTTTAACAAGATAGGGTGAGAGGCTAGATTATTATTTTCATTTCTTTCAACAATGCGGTTCAGAGGATCCAGCTCTACCTGAATATCGCTGCCTGAATAAAATGCGTCGATAGTGAATTGATAATGGTATGTTTCTTTGGCATAGGTACTTAACGTTAAATCGGTTAGCGTATCCAATTCTTTTCCGTCAACTGAAAGCCTAATCGATAAACCCTCTACAACTTGACCACCTAGATTTAGCACATCAAAACTTAATGTCGCTTCACTACCTTCAAATAAGATAGCGGGATTCACATTTATGGCAGCATTGGATATAGATAGATCTGACACAGGGTCGATATCAATTTCAATAAACCCAATATTGTCCTGTTCATTGGATTCAGAAATCGTATTTAATGGATCGACGTATACATAAATTGTGTGCTTCTCAGATACATTAATATTATTCCAAACTAGGTCTACCACCTTGCTCGAACCACTATCAATAGAAGGCACAACCTTTGTATCTAATAAAGTACCACCCTCATTTGGGTTGCCTAGGTATAAACTCACCTGCGCTGGTACGGTGATTTCTACACCTTTATTCCAAACAGAAACTGATGCAACCAAAGACTCAGCCTCGTTGATGATATCTTGCTGAATCAATATATCTTTATAACTAACCGATAAATTCACCCCTTCTTCCAAAGAAACAGAAAATGGCTTAGCGGCACCATTATTAGATTCATTAATTTCTGAGATTAAGTTTTCCGAGTCAACAACGGCTATTAACTGGTAATCACCTTCATCGCTTGGCGTCCAAGTGAAATTATATTCTTTATATTCATTAGAGTTTAAAGAAAGTGGAAAACGAATCACTTCGGTAACTTCATCACCTGATTTTACGCTAAAAATGGCTTCTGTTTCTGAAGCTGCTGTAACCCCTTTATTCCAAACCTTTGCAGAAAACTGTATATCGTTATTCACTACATGCGGAGCATCTGAAATAGTTAGTTCAGATGCCCGTAATTGATAGTCTACTCCATTTTTAAATGGCATTTTAAGCATCTTTTTATTATTAAATTCAATGCTATCCAAGCCATCGTTCTCGATCACTTCTATGAATAGCTCTGAGGCTTGAGAGCTTTCCACTAAGACGTCGATGGATTCATTGATAGTTTCAAGAGACGCTATCTCATAACTTGTGTCTGCTAATATATTCTTATTTCCACCAGTTAAAGTGTAAATAAGTATCTGAGCTGATTTGGAATCAGTTCCACCTATATTTTTTAGGTCAATAACAAGTGACAATGTGCTAGGTAAAACCTTAATTTCTGACTGAGAAACTATTTCTGCATTCTCTATCGAAAGATCCACACCCTCTGGTCGTTCTAATACCATAATATCAACGAACGTTTCATTATCTGCTTTGGTCTTTTCTACCAAGCTTCGATTCTTATCTATAATTAAGCTTATGCGTTTAGCCCCAGAAATTTCTCCAACATTAAGACTGAAATTTATTTCAACTCCCTGGTCCTTAGAAAGGGAGGGAAGCTCTTGAGTGGCAACAACTTCATCCCCATTGTGCAAACTCAGCTCTACAGGTGTGCTAGCAGCCACACCAAGATTAATAACTTCTGCAGTAATAGTAACTGTATTTCCAACACCAATATTAACTTCATCAAGCTTAACCTGATCAAAAGCTAGATTAGGTAGCTGAACGTCTTTAAATACATTTACGATATAAGATGTGGTGTAAGGGTCATTCTTCCAGCTTCCATTTTCTAATTGGTTTCTTTCTATGAATGAGAGAGCGGCACTAAAATCAATGGCGCTGAGCCTATTAACTTTCACTAAACTATTAATAATGCCAGCCGTTTCTAAAACTGAGTGCATGCTTTCAATGTTAAAGCTACCGTCTGCGGTTTGCTTAGAATTCAGAAAGCTAATGGCTAAAGAGAGCTGATTTTGCCCCAATTCACCACTAGCCATAAGCGCTTCCAATACTTTTGCTGTAACACTTGGAGAGCTGGCTCCATTAGGTACTATTGACCAACCGCCGTCTGAATTTTGATTTGTTTTAAGGTAATCTGAACTATATTTATTTTTAAGCCATGGCGCTGCAATCAATACGGTTGCCGTATCCAACACTGATTCATTAAAGCCATCAGTTACACCCCAACTTCCGTTATCTGATCGATTATTTATAAGGTATTGAGCTGCTTTATCACTGTAGCCAATTAAAGAAGAAGCATCCTCAATATTTCCGATATTTTCAATATTAGCTAGCCAATTATTAGCAGGCTTGGGGTTATATTCTTCGCTATCCAAAAGTGTGGAGAGCATACTTGCAGTGATTGATGTATTGCGCACCCTTTGCTCATCAGGTCCTTGCCAGAATCCTATTATCGATTGCTGAGATAACAGCCAATCAATCGCACTGTCTATATTTAGGCTAGATAACTGCGTATCTTCTTTAGTTTTTTCCTTGGCCTTATATTCTTCTGCATGAAAATTTAGCACTCCTCTACCAGCTGTCATTTGAGTAAAGGTATTTTCAAAGTTTTCTCGTAAGTTATTCAACCCTAAAAGCGTCTTGGATGAAGGATAGCTTTCATCAGAACTTAATAAAATTATGGCTGCATTGAAAGACTTTTGAGCCCCCTGCTGGTTAGGGACACGAGCACCTTCAGCTGCAACGATTTGTTCAATAGAAATACTCTGACTTCCAGTTATCGAAATTGTTGATCCATTTAATCGTTTGTCTGTTTTCTCTGTGTCATTACTTTCATACAGTGTAAAATTTGGAACTTCTTTTTCTTGGTAAAAGCCTGCTAAATATAAATCTAAAGGCGAATAGGTAAGTGTAGGCTCTAGGGCTTTATATTCACCATCACCCAGAGGCAGCCAACGGTGCCCATACATCACTGAGCCAGAACTATCTAACAAAGCATTCCAATGACTCCCTGCACCAATCAACCCTTCTTTTGTTTGACCTTGCTCATCATTGTATAAAGCACCACCGCCCCAGGCATGCATAACCTCATGTGCGAGTGTCGACATTGTCCAGAAAAAGCTTTCCTTATTTGGGTCAAGCTCCCAATCATTAACACTGTGAAAGTCTATATAACCTCTAAATCTTCCATTTGACCCCCAGCTTTTAGTATTATCAAAAGTAGGCCTTCGAATACCTGTTATTTCATTCTTTGCTGCCATATAAAAGGCTGCTGTATTCTCAGGTAATTCATAGTCAAAATCAGATATCACAACTAGGAAATCATAATTATCTAAATGCGTTTCAAAAAATTCTCTTGCTATGGCTGCACGTGGCTCATAGATGCTTGAACTACCCGCTAATGAAGAAGCGTCTAAATTTCCCGTAAAAGCAATTTGTGCGATACCACCAAGATCTCGCACATACTTAGCTTGATAAGTACCGCTTACATCTCCAATCGCATCAATCGAATCAACACCATCACCAAAAGTAAAAGCGCTAAAGAAAAACAACATGACCATTAATTGCTGGTATTTCATTGCATTTCTCCTTGGTGTGCTTTTTGTTTGTCGTGTGGAACTGCTTCGTAAGTGGGCTCTTCAGCGATTTGACGATAAAATATTTCTGGAGGTTTCCTAGATTTGGAAACTGTAGATAGTGGAAAGAGCCTGAGAACAGTTTTGTCTGATTCAATTACAATATAATTTTCTTGAACTTGCTTGACGCGATATTGGTCAAAAACTAATTCACCTTGCTTAGCTATGTGCTGCATACCATCTAAAGAAATAACTGCTGCTGCATCCCGAAAAGAGATTGTTTGAACATAGGCTGATTTTAAAGAATCAAGATTTGGTGTTTCCGCATACGAAAGGTGCGAAAAAGCGGCAAGCACAACTATTAGAAGTCGAAGCACAATAATCCTTTTATGCCCATACTGGGTCAATATTCCATATTTTGGCCGCATCCTACCAGAAACTTCACGCCATTTACAATCCGCAAGCCATCTATCCAAGAAAAACGGATTATTTAATCGACTAAAAATGAAACTCGATCGGTTGTATTTACAATCCACTTATAAGTAATGGATATGGAGGGCTTCTGATGGACAATCAATCTGAATATTAGAAGCTCAAAGTAAAGGATTGGATTTCATAGATGACTACAAAAGCAAAAAATCAGTCATTAATATCAATTTTTCAAATATGAAACGCTGTTTAGAAATACAATGAGGGCGTTTAGTAAATTTTGAAAAGCGATAAATTAGCCTTTAACCTTACCAAAAACTATCACCATCACTAAGCCCACAACAATCGATGTGGCACCAATTTCCACACTGTATTGCCATCCGTCAACACCCCGTACTAACCATGTGCCGTTAATCACAAGGGCCAAACCTAACCACCAGTTAAGGGGCTTTTTAAACCAGTTTAATAATTCCATGCTTTTCCTTTTTTCGCTCACGGGGTGAGCTCCTACATTTTTTGATATTTTTAGAGCACAGCAGATTCAAAGCGAAATTGATCGTCTAACATGCCAACCAACTCATCGCCTTTTTCTAACGGACCAACGCCAGCCGGGGTACCCGTTAAAATCACATCACCGGGCATAAGCGTAAAGATGTTACTCATGTAAGCCACCAGATCAGGAATGGATGTGATCATTTGTGTGCTATTGCCATTTTGCTTTAGCTCACCATTTTTACCTAATTGGATAGCAATGCTGTGACGGTTGATTATTTTTTCTTGAGGGATCCATTTTGATAATGGACAGGCCCCATCAAACCCTTTTGCAATTTCCCAAGGGTGGGATTTGTCTTTTAATTTGGATTGTACGTCACGCAAGGTTAAATCCAGTGCCAATCCAACATGGCTGATGCTTGCCCATGATTGATCCGCTGATATATTTTTTGTTTGTTTGGAAATGAGTAAGGCGATTTCCGCTTCGTGATGCACACGGCCTTGATCACTGGGAATGGTAAAACCAGCTTCTAAAGCCACCACTGAGGTAGATGGTTTTATAAATAAAATGGGGGCATCGGGCACTTCGTTGCCAAGTTCTTTTGCATGGTCGGCATAGTTACGGCCCACACAAACGACTTTGCCTAATGGTAAATCAATTGATTGGTTTTGAATGGTTTGTTGTTGGAACATAATTTGAAGATGCCTGTGGGAGGGCGCTTGCGCGCGATTGTTCTTACTTTAGCCAAATGGAATCCCAGTGAGGATAATTCCTAACCTTTGATACCAAATTGGCTCGAAGGGGATTACTAACAATATAACGAGCTATATTTATCAATGATTCGTCAGATCGAACGGCATGATCATGATAGCCATCTTGCCAAACCTTAGTTTTCGTTGATCGAGAGTATTCAGACTTAACTCTTGAAATAACCCTGGGAAGACTTTCTAAATTTAACTGAAACAACCAATGAAGGTGGTCAGGCATAATGCAAAAACAGTAGGTTTCGGTAAAACCTTGCTCATCACTATTAACTAAGCATCTCTTTAAATATTGAGCCTTAAAAAAGTCTAGAAATACAGGATTTCGGTTTTCCAGTGTCAGAGTTACATGATACACATAACCTTTGTGTGACACTCTTCCTTTTCTTAATTGAGCTGAACCATTTATAGGTTTCATCGGTCTTCCTTGACCAAATATTTTTTATTTGGGAATCGCGCGCAAGCGCCCTCCCACAACCGGCAAGCTAGTTACAAGTCGATTACTTTACCCGGGTTCATAATATTCTTCGGGTCGAATACGGTTTTCATAGCACGCATGTAATCAATTTCGACCGCGCTGCGAGTGTATTCTAGGTAAGGCTTTTTGGTCATGCCCACACCGTGTTCTGCTGAAACCGAACCTTGGTATTTTTCTACAATTTCAAATACCCAGGTGCTGACTTTGGCGCATTTTTCGAAGAACTCTTCTTTAGGCAGTGCATCTGGTTTTAAGATGTTTAGGTGTAAGTTACCGTCACCAATGTGACCAAACCATATGATTTCAAAGTCTGGATATTCTTTGGTGACCACTTCGTCAATTTCTTTTAAGAACGGTGGCACTTTTGAAACCACGACCGAGATGTCGTTTTTATACGGTGTCCATTCAGCAATGGTTTCTGAAATGTCTTCACGTAAGCGCCATAGGTTTTGCGCTTGGGTTTCACTTTGTGAAATAACGCCGTCCATCACCCAGCCTTGTTCCATGCAGTATTCGAACAGCTCCATTGCAATGTCCATGTCGGCATCGCTTAGGGCTTCAAATTCGATTAGCGCATAAAACTCAGCTTCTGTTTCAAACGGCGCAGGTACGTCTCCGCGAGCAACCACTTTAGACATGGCTTTATGTGAAAAGAATTCAAATGCTGTTAAATCCATCTTGCCTTGGTAAGCATGCAATACGTTCATGATGGCGTCCATTTCTGGCACACCTAATACCAATACATTGAGATTTTTAGGGGTACGTGTCAAACGCATAGTGGCTTCTGTCACAATACCTAATGTACCTTCACCGCCAATGAACAGCTGACGCATGTCGTAACCGGTATTGTTTTTAACAAGATCTTTGTTTAATTCTAAAATGTCACCTTTACCGGTTACCACGGTTAGGCCAGCCACCCAATCTCGGGTCATACCGTATTTGATTACTTTGATGCCACCGGCATTGGTGCCGATGTTGCCGCCAATTTGGCTTGAGCCAGCAGACGCAAAATCCACCGGGTAATACAAGCCATTTTCTTCAGCAAAGTCTTGCAACTGTTCGGTAATCACACCTGCTCCACAATGCACGGTGCGGTCGGTTAAATTGAAGTCGGTTAGCTGATTCATACGATCCATGGCCACCACCACTTCTCCGTTAGAAGCTACTGCACCAGCACTTAAACCGGTACGACCGCCACTTGGCACAATGGCAAAATCCAGCTCATTGGCGGCTTTTACAATGTCAGCCACTTCTTCAGTGGATTTAGGGAAGGTAATGGCCAAAGGCTTAGGGGCGTAAATCTTGGTCCAATCTTTACCGAAGGTTTCTAAGCTGTCGGCATCGGTTTTTACTTTGTCTTCGCCTACGATGGCTTGCAGGCGGCTTAAAATCTGGCTCTGGTCGGCATGGGTGCTCATGAATCTACCTTGGTCGTTCAGCGGTTATTGCTCTTTCAAAACCTAGATTAGGCTGAATATGAAGCAATTGCATACATACATGCATACATTTCGGTACCGCAGGGGCTTCAATAAAGGGCGGATATGATACCATACGCGCCTTAATTTGATGACTAAGATTTAGGCCATATCAACAAACTGGCCAAATCCTTAGGCCAACAACCCTTTAAGGCCCCGTAATTACTGGCCACTACACGGGTTGTTAGGCCAATAAAGCACGACTTATTAGCAGCTCAATTAGCGCTAAAAACGAATTTTATAGTACCCACTAAAGGCTCGAAGATGACTGACATTTCTTTGGATAAAAGCAAAATTCGCATTCTTTTATTAGAAGGCGTTCACCAGACTGCTCTAGATACTCTAAAAGCAGCGGGTTACGAGAACATTGATTACGTTAAAACGGCACTGACCGGTGACGAACTGAAAGCGAAAATCAAAGATGCACATTTTGTGGGTATTCGTTCACGTACACAGCTTACTGAAGAAGTATTCCAAGCGGCTGAAAAGCTAATGGCCGTAGGTTGCTTCTGCATTGGTACTAACCAAGTAGATCTAACGGCGGCTGCTAAACGTGGTATTCCAGTATTTAACGCACCTTACTCAAATACCCGTTCTGTTGCTGAATTAGTATTAGGTGAAGCCATTCTTATGCTTCGCGGCATTCCTGAAAAAAGCACGGTTTGTCACCGTGGCGGCTGGATCAAGTCTGCAGTGGGCAGTTACGAGATCCGTGGTAAAAACCTAGGTATTGTTGGTTATGGCAGCATTGGTTCTCAGCTATCTGTTTTAGCTGAAGGTCTAGGCATGAAAGTGTTCTTCTACGACACCATCACTAAACTGCCTTTAGGTAATGCCACACAAGTAGATACAATGGACGAGCTATTGGCTATGTCTGACATCGTTTCTTTGCACGTGCCTGAAACCAAAGATACGCAAAACATGATGGGCGCTGAAGAATTTGCCAAAATGAAAAAAGGCGGTCTATTCATCAACGCAGCACGCGGTACCGTTGTAGACATCCCGGCACTGGCTGACGCGCTTAAATCTGGTCACATTGGTGGTGCTGCGGTTGACGTATTCCCGGTTGAGCCAAAAGGTAACGACGACGAGTTTGTTTCTGAGCTACGCGGTTTAGACAACGTAATTCTTACGCCACACATTGGTGGTTCAACTCAAGAAGCACAAGCAAACATTGGTAAAGAAGTGGGCGAGAAGCTTTCTACTTACTCTGATACGGGTGCGACTCTGTCTGCTGTTAACTTCCCTGAAGTTTCTTTACCACAGCACGGCGACTTCCACCGCATCCTACACATTCACCAAAATGTACCGGGTGTATTGAACTCTATTAACTCAATCTTTGCTGAAAACAACATCAACGTATTGGGTCAGTTCTTACAAACGACGGCTGACATTGGTTACGTTGTAATTGATGTAGAAGCATCGGCTGGTCCTTTAGCCCTTGAGAAAGTACTAGAAGTTGAAGGCACGTTACGTGCTCGTGTTCTTTTCTAAAGAATAAGTAAACATCGACAACATGCTCCTGCGTTGTTCGATTACTTACACCCATGTAAGCAAAAGCCGCCCTCAGAAATGATGGCGGTTTTTTCATATTTAATTTTTTGTAGACTGAACCAATTGCCTATTTTACAAAAGGCAGCTTGCTACCTACCCATTTAAAAAACAACTTTCGATTACCAATCACAATATATTGTTCTTTTTCTGCCATGCTTTTGGTGATATTCCAAACCACTTTTTGAACGCGCGACTAAAAGCAGCTAAATCGTTATAACCTAAATCAAGTGCCAAATTACTGAGATTAGTTGAACCATAAGTGAGGTGCTGGTTTGCCAAACTTTTTCGGACACTCTGTAAAACTTTACCATATGATGCGTCCGATGCTTTTAGTTTTTCTTGAAGGTTA
>CAJXIT010000109.1 GCA_913054055.1 uncultured Thalassolituus sp. | reverse complement strand
TGCTTTCCAGAAGTGAACATCAACATTCCATTCCGCCCTAAGATGCACACAATTTTAGATTTGTTTTATAACCAGCAAGCCTTGAAAGAGATGATGCTATTGGGCACACCAAAAACCGGCACAGAATGTTTAGAAGCCGGTTTTGTAGATTATTTATATCCTTTAGAAACATTACAGGATGAAGCGTTCAAACTGGCTAAAACCCTAAAAACTAAAAACCGTAAAACCTATACCACCATCAAACATGGCCTGCGTGAAAAAATATTCAGCTATCGCGAAGAGTTTGGCCTGGCCAACTATGTTGAGAGTTAATCTCTCTTAAATAAAAAAGCGGATACTGTTTTTTAAACGTATCCGCTTTTAGTTTTCTCTAAGACCTATCTGGGACCTATAAGCCTTTAAAGTCGTCCATGCTATGACGCTCTAACAATTGCTCATCAGGGTTGCCCCAAGCTTTATTCACAATGCGCCCCCGTTTTACAGCAGGTCTCTGTGATACTTCTTCAGCCCAGCGAATCACATTTTTATAAGTATGAGCTTCAATAAATTCGGCCGCTTCGTAAACTTCATTATTCACTAACGCCCCATACCAAGGCCATATGGCCATATCCGCGATGGTGTAGTCTTCTCCGGCTATAAACGTATTATTTTCCAGCTGTTTATCAAGCACATCCAATTGACGCTTCACTTCCATGGTGTAGCGATCAATTGGGTATTGATACTTTGCCGGTGCATAGGCGTAAAAGTGACCAAAGCCACCGCCTAACATGGGGGTCGCTCCCATTTGCCACATTAACCAAGACATAACGTTGGCTTTTTTTGCCGGGTCGCTTGGTAAAAAGGCATCAAATTTTTCTGCCAAGTAAACTAGGATTGCGCCGGATTCAAATATTCGGGTTTCAGGCTGGGTACTCACATCCATTAATGCTGGAATTTTAGAGTTTGGATTAATGGCCACAAAGTCACTGCCAAATTGCTCCCCTTCCATAATGTTCACAGTATACGCATCGTATTCGGCTTCTTTGATGCCCAGTTCGATTAACTCTTCTAACATTACAGTGACTTTTACACCGTTAGGAGTAGCTAACGAATACAGTTGAAAAGGGTGCTGGCCTTTAGGAAGGGCTTTTTCATGGGTCGCCCCAGAAACAGGTCGATTAATGTTGGCAAACTTCCCACCATTACCCTCTTCCCACTTCCAGACTTTTGGAGGTGTATAAGTTGGATCTGACATAAATATTCCTTAAGGCGTTTTAAACTGCCATTCAATGTAGACCGTTTATATGAAGATAGAAACAATAGAATTCAAATGAATAACACTGTCCCAAAATAGCCGCTGATTCGGTTTTTTATCTATACAAGTCAACTTCGGTCAAGTTTTTGCTTTTGGCTGTTATATCCATCACTAAGTGAGCTAATATCAATACTATGCTTGCACTCTACCCCTTGCTTAACGCCCAAACGATGGGCGCCCAGATGAATAAATGGCTGTTTCCATTAGTCTTATTCTGCCTGTACAGCCAAAGTTGCTTGAGCGCATCGATTGCGTCCCAAAGGGTGTTAATACCAGAATTGCAGCAGGGCACGTTAGGGGAATATGCCCTGTACTTTCAGGAAGCAGATGAAAGGCTGACACTGGAAGAAGCGATCCCACTGTTTGAAACGCCCCAAGCTAAAACCGGCAGCAATCACTCTATTGCATTAGGTATAGGCGCAGACCCGGTTTGGATCAAAATCAGTTTAATCAATTCCAAGAAAATGCCTCAGCCTTATCGACTGGCCATTGAAACTCCTTGGCTGGATTACATTGATACTTGGATAGTAAAAGATGAAAACGTCATCAAGCACATCTCTGGTGGTGATGGCATTGCATTTGAACAACGCCCCTTGCCATACCGTTTTTACGCTTTTGAATATTCATATACCCCTGGCAACACGGATTTATTTATCCGCATTGAAAGCAAAGGCCCAATGGCCATTCCCATACGCTTTAGCTCATTAGAGGAGTCTGCGAAGCACGAGGTCAGTAATGCTTATCAATATGGCTTGCTGTATGGATTAATGCTGGCTTTGGCACTTTACAACTTGGTGCTATTTTTATTCATTCGTCAAAAACAATACGGACTGTACAGCCTGTATTTAATTGGGTTTGTTTTAAATAGTTTGTCGTACACAGGGCAGCTACATACCATTATCACAAACGACTTTGGCCCATACTTTCAAGATTGGCTAGATATCTTTTTGATGATTACCTACAGCATTGCAGGGCTGCACTTCGCGCGCGCCATATTGCAGACCCGAGACTATGCACCCAAGCTGGATAAATTTGTCGTCGGCATCACCGTATTTATTCCCATCGGCATGGGATTTGGATTTATAATTGATCACTTATTATTTTCCATGGCATTGTCATTTTCATTGAATACCTGCTTTGTGATTTTATTCATAGTGATGGGGGTCAAAGCCATCAAAGCAGGCAAGCCATTCGCCATCATCTTTTTATTCTCTTCGGTTACCGCAGCGCTTTGCATCACTATTTCTACCTTAGCGGTACTGGGTATTTTTGTTCCTTATAATGACTTCACCTTTAAGGCCATTGAGATAGGCATGGCCATTGAAGCGTTATTTCTTTCGACCATGTTAGCTAGACAATTTCGTATGGCGCAGCTGGATAAGGTGATTGCAGAGTCTTATGCGCGCACTGATATTCTAACTCAATTAAATAATCGAAGAGGCTTTCATGATATATCCGGCCCTATTTGGCAACATATGATTCGTGAGCAGCGAAACGTCTCTGTTGTATTGGTTGATGTGGATGATTTTAAATCGATCAATGATGATCACGGACATGATGCTGGGGATAAAGCACTTAAGATTATTGCACAATGTATTGCCCACGCCTGTCGAAAAAGTGATATTTGCGCCAGATGGGGAGGAGAAGAGTTTATTATTTTTCTACCAGAAACCGATCAAGAGCATGCCATTATGCAAGCTGAACGCATCCGATTAGACATTGAAGCCCTAAGTATTCCAGTTCAGAGTAAGCATATTTCTGTCACCGCAAGCTTTGGCGTGGCTGGCACAACGGCCAATATATTTAATCGCCAACGATTAAAATTCAATACGCTTGAACCTATGATTACCGCAGCAGATAGCGCTTTATATACAGCAAAATCCAATGGTAAAAACCAAATTCAAACAGCCGTGCAATCATAGTTTTTATTTATTAAACCAATCGTAGAATACACGCATAAAGATGCGTGCATTCAAAGGCCCATTAGATACTATCGGCTTCTAGTTCGTATGCCCCTTCGGCGTTGTGCACTTCTTTTCCGTTTAGCGGTGGATTAAATACACAGGCCATGGTCATTTCTTCAAACGCGCGCAGAATATGTTTGTCGTGTTTGTTTAGGTTATAAATGGTGCCGGGTTCGATTGCGTATTTTTTACCATCGGCCAGAGTTTCCACTTCACCGCGACCTGAAATACAGTAAACGGATTCGTAATGGTTTTGGTAATGCATTTGAAAATCGCCATCTTTGTAGATGGTTGTAATATGGAACGAATAGCCCATGCCATCTTCTTTAAGCAATAAGCGTGTGCTATCCCAATTCCCATCTGGATCAACAATTTGGCGGCCATTTTCGCGGGCGTCTTTTAAATTTCTAACAATCATTTTACAGCCTTAATTTTTTATTCTATTTAGAAATACACTTTTTCTTCAGGAATGCTGCCCTCTTCGGCGCATACTTCCTGAATAGCCGACTCTACAATGTCGATGCCTTTTTTCAGGTTTTCATCACTGATGATTAGCGGGCAAAAGAATTTCACCACATGGTCATCAGCGCCACTGGTTTCTATGATCAAACCTTTTTTAAAGGCATTACGCGTGATCTTGCCTGCAATTTCACCGTTCACACAGTTAATGCCTTGGAACATACCACGACCCCGTGTGGTGAAACGGCCGTCGCCGTATTGCTCAACAATTTTTTGCAAACGCTCAGAGGTGTATTGGCCTTTGCGTTTAATTTCATCACTGAATGTTTTGTCAGACCAATAATGTTCAATGGCGGCTTTTGCAGTCACAAATGCTAAGTTATTACCGCGGAACGTACCGTTGTGCTCGCCCGGTTTCCATTGATCTAATTCAGGTTTCATTAATACAACAGCAAATGGTAAACCGTAACCTCCTAATGATTTAGATAGGGTGATAATGTCTGGCTCAATGCCCGCTTCTTCAAAGCTAAAGTAATCGCCCGTGCGCCCACAACCTGCTTGAATGTCATCTACGATTAAAAGAATGCCGTGCTTTTTACAAACGGTTTGCAAACTTTTCAGCCATTCAATGCTGGCTACGTTAATGCCGCCTTCACCTTGCACAACTTCTACAATTACAGCCGCAGGGGAATTAATGCCACTACTAGAATCGCTTAGCACTTTGTCTAAATATTCTGTGGTATCAATGTTGTCACCTAGGTAGCCGTCGTACGGCATACGGTGCACACCGTTCAAGCTCACGCCTGCTGCGTTTCTGTGGTGGGAGTTACCGGTAGCGGCCAATGCGCCCAGGCTTACACCATGGAAGCCATTTGTAAAGGTTACGATGTTTTGCTGGCCAGTCACGTTGCGGGCAATCTTCATGGCTGCTTCAACCGCGTTGGTGCCAGTTGGCCCAGTGAACTGCACCATGTAGTCCATGTTGCGGGGTTTTAGGATTTTTTCGTTAAAGGTTTCTAAAAATTCACCTTTGGCTTTGGTATGCATGTCCAAACCATGGGTGATGCCATCGTTTTGGATGTAGTCCATTAAGATAGGTTTAAACAAATCATTGTTATGGCCGTAGTTCAGCGTGCCAGCACCCGCTAAAAAGTCTAAATATTCATTGCCGTCTTCGTCCCACATTTTTTCCCCTTTGGCACGGTGAAAAACCCGTGGGAAAGAACGGGCATAGCTTTGTACTTCAGATTCGATTTCTTCAAAAATTTTCATAATTATCCTTACACTCTTGATTCGCTTGGCGAGTTAAATGGCCCGATACGCACAAGCGCTTCAGAGTCGTGCTGTCCATTAAAATGGATGTCTTTATCCATGAATTCTGATGATTGCAGTTCTGCCGTTAATGAAATTGCTAAACGCTTAAACAAAGCCCACGAGGCTTGGTTATCTGAAGTAATGGTGGTCTCTAAAAATGAGACGTTTGAAAGATGGGGGCGATTTAAAATGTTTAATAACATGTTAGAGGCCAGCTTGATGCCTCGTGCTTTTTCTGACACCGCAACCTGCCAAATAAACAAGGTGTCAGGGCGATCAGGAATCACATAACCCGAAATAAAACCCAATAGCTCGCCATTTAATTCCGCCGCCACAGAGGTGCTTGAAAAATGTCCCGCTTGCAGCAAGTTGCAGTAGCTGGAGTTGGTATCCAACGGAGGGCAATTTTCTACCAAGTTATATACGGCCATACCATCTTCTAAGGTAGGAGACCTAAGAACAATGTTTTCTAAACTAGACAAAAATCCACCAAAACCCATACTATTTATTAGTAATCTAAATAATATTTCACTCGATTTATCTGAAATATACCGTTTAAATGGCGATATATGACATTCTTCATGGAAATATTACTTAGAACACTAAACATTGTACTCTAAAGGTTATATATGCACCAGTTTGGCACTAAGCCCTTGGGTAAATCAAAGCCAGTGGCGCTCAAAAGAAAATCAGTGACCCCTTTCCAGTTGTGGATATAATGCGGTTTTCCGCCCTAATCATGAGTAACGCTCTTGAACAACAGCATTGAAGAAGTTTTAGTGGCCTTACGCCGAGTGATCCGTGCCACAGATTTACACTCTAAGCACTTGGCCAAAACCACAGGGTTAACCGCCCCACAAATCATGGTGTTACAAACCATCCGTAACAAAGGCGAAGTGACCATTGGGGAACTGGCCAATGAGATCAGTTTAAGCCAAGCCACAGTTACCACGATTCTGGACCGTTTAGAAAAACGTGAGCTGGTATATCGTGAGCGCTCAAAAGAAGACAAACGCAAAGTGCATGCTTACCTGACTGAGCAAGCCAACAATACCTTGAAAGAAGCCCCCATTCCTTTGCAAGAGCACTTTGCAAGGCAGTTCAGTGACCTACAAGAATGGGAACAAACCATGATCATTTCTTCGCTACAACGAGTGGCTCAAATGATGGATGCTCAGCACATTGATGCTTCGCCAATTTTAGATGTGGGCATTTTAGATCGTCAGGGCACGGCTATGGACAAACCCGATGCCTATGCAGACAAGCAAGAAAAGTAAGTCGTGATCGAGACCATTTAGTGAGAGCGAATCACGCCTTAAATGAAAAGGGTGCCTTGATGGCACCCTTTTTTATTTGGCTCATGTATCTAGTGGGGCTTTAAGTATCGGCTATTAAACTTTTTGCCATATTGATAAACGATCAATGCCGCCAAAATCAGAGCAGATATCGAATATAAAAGAGAAGTCATCTCTCCATGCGCGCCCATTTCCACCTGAATTTGAATGCCATAAAAGTTTAATATCCAGTCGAAGATTAAACCTGAGGCCACTGCCGTCAATACCACACCTGTTAGGTAAGCCGCCAATGAACGAATTCCCAACTCATTCTTCACCACCATCAAGGTAGCAATATTAGTAGCCGGCCCTGCCAACATAAATACCAATGCCGCACCCGGTGAAATGCCTGCTAACATCATGCCTGCGGCAATGGGTGTTGAAGCGGTTGCACAGATATACATTGGAATAGAAACCAAAATAATTAACATCATGGCCAGTACGCCATTTCCGTATTCACTTAATAAACTGGATGGCACATAGGTTTGAATGACAGCCGCAAAAAATAGCCCCACCAATAACCAGCCCATAAAATCGGCCAGTAGCTTGCCGTAGCCGTATTGAAATATGGCCTTGGTATTTTCAATGAAACCTTGTGGTTCACTCTGGTTTTGCTTGCTATTACAGCATACTTTTATCGGTTCTTGTTTTGATGGCGCTTCTACATCCCACAAGCGCACAAGCTTACCCGCCATAATGGCTGAACTGATTGCCGCTATGGGGCGGGCAATGGCCATTACCGGGCCCATCAGCGCCAAGGTAACGCCAATTGAATCCACACCAGTTTCAGGCGTAGCCACCATAAAGCTCGCAGTACTGGCTTTACTGGCACCAGCGCGACGAATGCCCATGGCCGCCGGAATCACTGAACAAGAACATAAAGGTAAAGGTGTGCCGATTAATGCAGCAGTGACCACCGAGCTATTTTCCCCCAGCGCTTTATTGATCCAAGTATCCGGAACCAGCAAACGAATCATGCCCGCCAACAAAAGGCCCATGAGCAAATACGGTGCTGACTCTGTGAATAACAATATAAAGTTGTATGCAATATCCATCATGATGCCTCCTGATCACTTTGCTCTAGAGCATCGATGATGGAACAGTGCTCTGCACTTTCATTACCACCACAACAAGCATCACTCAGTTTATGTAACGCTGATAGTACCTGCTTCAGCTCTGATATCTTTTGTTCAACATCTACGATCTTGTTTTCTGCGAGGGTTTTGGCTTCGGCACACACATGGGCAGGTTTATCTGCCCGAATGGATAAGAACACAGCTACTTCTTCTAAACTAAAGCCAATCTCTCGGCTGCGTCTAATAAAGCGTGCAGTGCCTAAGGCTTGCTGGTCGTATAGGCGGTAATTCGATTCACTTCGAGCCGTGGCCAACAGCAAGTCTTGTTTTTCATAGTACCTAAGCGTGTGGACCGAAAGGCCAGATTCTTTAGCCAACTCTCCAATTTTCATAAACCACTGCACTCCATTTCCAAATCAACAATTGCAGTTTAAACCTTAGAGTAGACTCTAGGGTCAAGGGAGTGAATCATTTCTTTTGATTAAAGCTAAAACCTAATTGGTACGAAAGAAAATGCAGAAATGCTTTAAGGGGATTATCAAAAGGTAAAACCAATGCTCAGCAGAAAGTATGTTAGAACTACTTAGGCCTGCTGAGCAATGTAACGATTTATTCTACGGTTACGGATTTCGCCAAATTACGGGGCTGATCCACGTCGGTGCCGCGTAATACCGCCACATGATAGCTAAGCAGCTGTAATGGAATGATGTATAAAATCGGCTCCATTAAATCGCTCACGGTTGGCATGTGCAGAACCTTAAGATTGTCTTGGCTTTTCACGTTGGCTTTTTCGTCTGCAAATACAAACAGCTCACCACCACGGGCACGTACTTCTTCTAAGTTAGATTTTAATTTATCTAACAAATCATTATGTGGCGCTACGGTGATGATTGGAGTGTCTTTATCAACAAGGGCCAATGGACCATGTTTTAGCTCACCTGCTGGGTACGCTTCTGCATGAATGTAAGAGATCTCTTTAAGCTTTAATGCACCTTCCATTGCGATTGGGTACATAGCACCACGACCTAAGAATAAACCGTTATGTTTATCGGCAAAGTCATTGGCGATGGCTTCAATATCTTTGTCCATGCCGATGGCGGTTTCAATCAGCTCTGGCATTTTAGACAGTTCAGCAACAATTTCTTCTTCTACTTGCTCTACCATGCCGTGGCGACGACCAAGAGCAATGGTTAACAACATCAAGGCAACCAACTGAGAGGTAAATGCTTTGGTCGATGCCACACCAATTTCTGGACCGGCGTTGGTCATGATGGCTAGATCAGATTCGCGTACTAATGATGAGCCCGGCACATTACAAATGCTTAAGCTGGCAGTAAAACCGATTTCTTTGGCTTTACGTAATGCTGCAAGTGTATCGGCGGTTTCACCCGACTGAGAAATGGTGATGAACAAACTGTTAGGTAGCGCCACAGTTTTACGGTAACGGTATTCACTGGCCACTTCAATTTGACACGGAATGCCCACAAGGCTTTCGATCCAATATTTGGCCACCATGCCTGAATGATAAGAGGTACCACAAGCGATGATTTGCACTGCTTGAGTTTTATCAAATACTTCTTTGGCTTTGATGCCAAACGCTTGCTCTAACAAACGGGTTTTGTTGATGCGACCTTCAAGACAATTACGCACAACATCTGGCTGTTCGTAAATTTCTTTCATCATGTAGTGACGGAATTCACCTTTATCAGCTGAATCCATTTTGTGTTCAAACACATTCACGTCATGCACCACTTCGGAATTATCTGCGTCCCAAATGTGTACATGATCAGTGGTTAATTCAGCCACATCACCTTCGTCTAAAAAGATGAATCGGTCGGTCACTTGTAAAAGTGCTAGTTGGTCTGAAGCAATAAAGTGCTCCCCAGAACCTACACCGATTACTAAGGGAGAACCCTGACGAGCCGCCACTAATACACCAGGATGATCAGCACTGATCACACCTAATGCATAGGCGCCATCTAGGCGAGTAATGGTTTCTTTAACCGCATCCGTTAGCGATGATATTTTTTGCAAATTCTGGTGAAGCAGGTGAACGATCACTTCGGTATCGGTTTGAGATTTAAACTCGTACCCCGCAGCTTGTAGTTCAATGCGCAGCTCTTCGTGGTTTTCAATGATGCCGTTATGCACAATCACCAAACGCTCGCCTGACATATGAGGGTGAGAGTTTTCTTGTGATGGTTTGCCGTGAGTGGCCCAACGAGTATGAGCAATACCAGTTTTACCAGAAAAAGGCGCGGCTTCGATGCCGGCTTCTAATTCTTTAACCTTACCCATGCGGCGGCAACGTTCGATTGTGCCTGCATCTGATAACACGGCTAAACCCGCGCTGTCATATCCACGATATTCTAAGCGACGTAAACCTTCTAATAAGATTTCGTTAACGTCTCGATGGGCAATCCCGCCAACTATTCCACACATACTGTCTATCCTTTTTATTCGGTACGCTGGCTTCTATGCCAACGGTTTAAATTCTGTCTATCTAAGCGTTTTATATTGCGCTTACTTTTTAACGGGACGCTGCCACTGCATATTTTTCTGGCGACCACGTGCCACAGCCAACTGGTCTGCTTCAACTTCTTTTGTCACAGTAGAGCCCGCACCAACCGTTGCACCATCACCAATTT
>CAJXIT010000108.1 GCA_913054055.1 uncultured Thalassolituus sp. | reverse complement strand
TTGAAAAAGATTTTAATGATGATAAAACCCTGACACCGCATCCATTAACGTCTAAACAACAAGCTTTGGCGGCTTGGTTGTTTTACTTAAAGGGTGCGGCTAAATACACAAGCGACACAGAAAGAACCTTCTGGCGTAACTCTAACCCTGCACCCACGTTTTTTGACTTAGCGTATTTGGATGATGCTCATTCAGTAGCAGTAAACGTTCTTAACTCAAAAGAAAAAACCTTCAGTGTTGCAGTGGGCGAAGAAACATTTGGTTTCACATTATTGGAAATGAATGAGAAAAATGTGATCTTAATTGATGGCGGTGTAAAAACCACATTCAACTTTGCCTTTGCGAATGATGAAACTGTATTCTTGGAAAACCACGAAGGCTGCATTCAAGTGGAAAACAAAACCCATGCTCCAGCAGTCTCAGCTGAAGCGGCAGGTAATGGCCAAATTAAAGCATCAATGGATGGTGGCATCATAGATGTATTGGTTGAAGTGGGTACGCAAGTGTCTAAGGGTGATACCTTAGTAATTCTTGAAGCCATGAAAATGGAACACGCCATGAAAGCGGATTCCGATGGGGTGATTAAGTCTATTCAGGTTGCCAAGGGCGACCAGGTTAAAGGCCGTCAATTGCTAGTGGAAATTGAATCGGACGAAGCTGAAGTAGAAACGGCGTAAGCTGTTTTTTATAAGTGTGTGTAAAAGGGCTGTGATCATATTGATGCGGCCCTTTTTTTGTAAACTATGGCCAGCGCTTTGAGCTAAATTGTCATTGTTGGTGCGACTGATGCTGCTATCTTTGTGGTGTGAGTTTAATTAAGTATTTCGCTGCATAATAAAAATTAATACAGGTGTGTCATGTCTAAGAAAAAACAAGCATCCATTCAAGCTTCGTATTTTACCGAAACCCATCAGGCGATTCGAGAAAGTGTGGCCCGTTTCGTGGAACAAGAAATAACCCCGCATATTGACGATTGGGAAGAACAAAATGAATTCCCAAGAGAGCTGTATAAAAAAGCCGGCGATGCAGGATTTTTGGGTTTGGGTTTTGATGAGCAATATGGTGGCACGCCAGGTGATATCTTTCACAAGTTGGTTTTCTCTGAAGAAATCATGCGCTGCACCAGTGGTGGTTTGGTTGCAAGCTTGGGTTCACTTGATATTGCTATGCCACCCATTGCTAAATGGGGCAGTAAAGCATTAAAAGAAAAAGTGATGCCAGGTGTTATTAGCGGTGAAAAAATTGCTGCGTTAGCCATTACTGAGCCAAGCGGTGGATCAGATGTGGCGAACATAAAAACACGGGCTGAAAAAGTCACGGTAGATGGTAAAGATTATTACAAAATAAACGGCAGCAAAACATTCATCACTTCAGGCATACGGGCAGACTTTTATACCGTGGCAGTCAGAACCGGTGGTGAGGGTTATGGCGGTGTGAGCTTGTTAATGATTGAAAAGGGCACTCAAGGTTTTACCACCGGTAAAAGCCTGAAAAAAATGTGTTGGTGGGCTTCTGATACAGCCGAGCTATTTTTTGATGATTGTTTGGTTCCGGTAGAGAACTTGATCGGGGTAGAAAATACTGGGTTCTTTGCCATCATGGCTAATTTCCAAAGTGAACGTTTAATGTTGACGTCCATGGCAAATATGACATCTGAATTAGCACTTGATGAAGTTAAAAAGTATGTAAAAGAACGTGAAGCATTTGGGCGTCCAATTGGTAAGTACCAAGTGATAAAACATAAGCTGGTTGAAATGGCGACCAAGTTGGAGGTCAGTAAAACCATGATGTACAACGTGGCTGCTAATATGAATCATGGTGTGGATCAGGTTACCGAAGTCAGTATGGCCAAAAACTTTGCGACAGATACCAGTGATTATATTACCTACGAAGCAGTTCAAATCTTTGGCGGACACGGATTGATGCGAGAGAATGTGGTTGAGCGTCTATATCGGGATAACCGTATACTGTCTATTGGAGGTGGCACCCGAGAGATCATGAATGAAATCATTGCCAAACAATTGGGTTTTTAAGTCGCATTTGAGTGGTTGGTGTTAAATTAAACAAGGCTGACTGATTGCGTTTTTTATGTTTTCTATGTGCCCTTCATTGCGATGTATTTAAGTAATGGTAGGGCAGTTTAGACATTGAGTTTGTGGTCTCAACTGCTATTCTTTGTAGTGTTGATATTTTGTGCACACCTTTATGTTATCTGATCTTTTTCGCTTATCTAAGCTTCCCCCTGAGCACCAAGGTGCATTTAACCGTGTTATTCGGCGAGATCAGTTATTGAACTCTCGTCTTTATACGGCTGTATTATTACTCATATCTTTAACGTTTTTATTCTCAGATTACCAATTCTTACCCCAAGACTTTGAGTCGGTGGCCGCTATTCGAGTCTCTGTTGTGGTTGTTTGTATGATTGGGCTTTGGTTTGCTGGGTTTGTATCACCTAACGTGGCATTTTTAATGGTGGCGTCTGGCTTGGTACTTTACAACGCCGCGATTGTTTATATTGGGGTGCTGGCTGCGTCTCATGGCTTAGATACTTACCAGCAAGGTACGGTGTTGATTATCATTTATTGCTGTACTTTATTTCAGGCTCCGCTACTGCATACTGCCGTGATTACCATATTATGTTGTCTCACTTATGTTGTTGGAATTGTTCTATTTTCGGTAACCGATGTATTTGTGATATTAAATAATGTTTTAGTATTTGTAACTGCGACAGTGCTTGGTTTGTTGGCGGTTACCCAGCGAGAGGGTTATTTGGTTCAACATTTTTTACACACTCAAGGTTTAAAGAGTTTAAATAAAGAAGTTAACAAACAAGCATTAACGGATGCATTGACTCAGCTTCCAAATCGCTTTTCAATTATGAATCGTCTTGAAAGCTATCAAGGCAATGTTCCTAGTGGTTTACTGATCATGATGATTGACGTTGATGACTTTAAGAAAGTAAACGATGGTCATGGTCATGCAGTGGGTGATAGGGCGCTTAAAGCGGTTGCGGATGTTTTAAAGCAACGAATTGATTCAGAACAAGGCTATATTGCCCGCTACGGTGGTGAAGAGTTTTTAATCTTACTAGAGAATGTTTCTCGGACTTCAGCAGAAAAAATGGCAAACAATCTTATTGAAGTTGTGAGTGATATTAATACATTTGATTTGCCAAAGTTAACGGTTTCAATCGGGGCGTATGTCACAACAGGGTTTGAGCAGTCTATTAGTGTTTGCATAGAAGTGGCGGATCAAGAATTACTAGGCGCGAAGAACAATGGAAAAAACCAAGCTAGGTTTGCAGGCTTTAATGCTGGGTAATTGTTAACTTAGATATTGGCTCTATTCAAATAAAAATAATAACAGGAGCAGGTGCATGGCGACAATCAGTGCAGAAAACGTTGAGAAATTTTGTAAAAGCAGTGTGCCTTTATTTGATCATTTAAATATCAAATTTGAATTTCTTGATGATGGTGTGATTCGCTGCCACTTACCCTTTGATCGCAAGGTCAGTAATCATTTGAATTCTGTGTACGCAGGGGTTCAGTGGTCAATCGCCGAAGTACTGGGTGGAATTGCCTTTGCCACGTCTTCCGTTCCCGGTTTTGTGCCTTTGTTAAAAAGCATGAACATTGAATTTAAAAAGCCCGCCATGACAGATTTGGTGGCACAGGTGTGTTTCACAGAAGGTGATGCTGAAAAAATGCAGCAGGCACTGAAAGCAGAAGGGCGCTACAATTTTGAATTAAAATCTACCGTACAAGATACTCAAGGCAATGTGGTTGCCGAGGGCTTGGCCGTGTATGCGATTCGAAAAATGGGCTAAAGCGTTGATGCGTCTTCAATTCTATCTCGGCCATTGTCTTTGGCCTTATACAGGGCTTGATCAGCCAATTTAATTAAATCATTTTCTTGGTTGTAGGTGCTTGGCTGGATTTCGGCTAGGCCGATACTAACAGAAGCGTTTAGACAGTGGTCCGTGCTACTTTTTGCAAGCGTTATTTGACTGATTTTTTTAGCCAGTTTATTTGCCATGGCCTTCGCATGATCAATTTCAGTATCTCCCCAAGCGATTATGAATTCGTCGCCTCCATATCTTGCACAGATGTCTCCTGGGCGATTACTGAATTCTAATAATATTTTTCCTACTGCCACTAAGCATTCATCACCTGCAAGGTGGCCTAATTGATCGTTTATTTGTTTAAAGTCATCTAGATCCACAATGGCTAAACACATTGAAGAGGCATGTCTAACAGAGCGTCTCCATTCTTCGTGGTAAAACTCGTTAAATGTTCGTCGATTTGGAATATTCGTTAACGGATCGGTGCTGGCCAGTGCTCTTACCGTATTTTCTGCGATTCTTCGCTCAGTGATATTTTGGTGTGAAATCACGATGTAGTCCTTATTGGCAGCGGTAAATAAATTTACCCTCATCATGAACCACCTTTCTTCCGAAGGGCTGTGGCATGGGTATTCAAAGTAATAACTGGTTTGTTTTCTTTCGATCACTGACGTGATGCCCTTGCTGGCATTGAGCGCAAACTCATCGCCTCGCTTTGCTGCTCGATGGCATTCTTCTAAATAATTTTGCTGGTGCCAATTGCTTTTGACTGCGCATTGATTGTTTGAACCGAATTGAAGCCAGCTACGATTTACATATTGGATATAGCCTTGTTCATCAACCACAACAATATGCTCGTCCATTGAATCGAGGATGTGTTTTAAGAACTCTGGCGTATTGGTATTTTGACTCATATTTCCCTAGAGTATTGCCGTGTTAAAGCACATAGCCAGTGTATTTATAAGGGGGTTACAGATACCTGTATAGGTTCAAAAGTGCCATTTGTCCATTAAGCAACCAACCTCAAAACAGGGGCTGGTATTTGCAATATTCTAGGAAATACCTAATAATAGCTGTATGTATATACAGTATTGTGTGGTGATTATGCGATTAGAGAGGCTTTGTTCGGGTCGTCAGTGGGCTTTACCTCTTGCTCCTAGTCGAATCCATGCGGGCTTTCCTTCACCTGCAGAACAGTACCAACATGAAACGCTAGATTTAAACGAGCTGGTGGTAAAACACCCAGCTGCCACGTTTTATGCGTGGGCTGAGGGCGATTCTATGAATTTAGCTGGCATATTTGCCGGGGATCTTTTGGTTATTGATAAAAGCGAAGAGCCTAGGCAAGGAGACGTGGTGATAGCCGCCATTGATGGCGAATTGGCATGTAAGCGATTAAACCTAAAAAAGCGGCTGTTAGAGTCTCATAGCTCTCAGCAGTATCAGCCCATTGCCTGTGGCCCTGATGTGAGCATAGAAGGTGTGGTGATTCACTCTGTTAGGATGCACCGCTGATGTATGCCTTGGTAGATTGCGAAACCATGTACGCGTCCTGTGAAGCGGTTTTTCGCCCTGACTTACGTGGCAAGCCCATTGTTGTGCTGTCTAATAATGATGGCTGCATAGTGGCCATGAACCGGGCGGCAAAAACCATGGGAGTGCCTAAATTCCAACCTTATTTCAAAGTGAAGCATCAGCTTAAAAAAATGGGTGTGCATGTATTCAGTTCTAATTATGAATTGTATGGCGATCTTTCCAGCCGTTTGATGAATACCTTGTCAGATTTTGCATCGGATATGCACGTATACAGCATTGACGAAGCATTTTTAGATTTAACCGGACACGTGTTTGACCGTCGAAAGTGGGGGCAAGAAGTGATTCAAACGGTTTATCAAAATTTAGGCATGCCCGTCAGAGTTGGCATCGGCAAAACCAAAACCTTATCAAAAGTTGCCAATGTGATCGCTAAAAAAATTCCAAGAGCAAAAGGCGTATGCTGTATTGATGACGATCATCAGCGAGAGCAAATACTAAAACACTTTCCATTACATGAAGTTTGGGGGATAGGGCGTAAGCTCACATTGCGTTTGCAAGCCGACGGTATCACAACGGCGTGGCAACTGGCTCAAGCCGATAAAAATTATTTGCGTAAATCATTTTCAGTGGTGGTTGAGCGAACGGCGTTAGAACTGCAAGGCACACAATGCATTTCATTTCATGATGAGCCTGAAGCAAGAAAGCAAATCGTCGTATCGCGGGCATTCAGTCAGCCCATTACACAATTAAAACCCTTGCAGTCCCTAACCATTGATTATCTGTCAAAAGCCATGAGCAAACTGCGCAAACATAATATGTTGGTAGAAGCATTAATCATCAGCGCATCCAGTTCACGATTTACCGATGCTTACGCATCTCATCATAAAGTGATTAAATTAGCCGCGCCCAGTAATGACACCCTTGCCATGGCAGAAAAAGTCACGCAAGCGGTTGCGCAGCTTTATAAACCCAATCATAAATACGTACGATCGATGGTGTGCTTATCTGAATTGATCGATGAAGGGTTCTATCAAAGAGATTTATTGTTGGATGAACAACCTGACCGTTCAATGAGGTTAATGAAAGTGATGGATGAGCTTAATGAGCATAGTGCTCAGCAGGTTTTTTTAGGATCGACAGGTATTAAACACGATTGGGTCATGGCCCGAAATATGAAATCCCCTAATTACACAACCAGCTGGACGGAATTACCTAAGGTGCGCTGTTAGAGGCTTTGATTGCTAGGGAATGGATTCCCGCCTTCGCGGGAAAGACGGGGGAGAGCGAAGCAAACTAAAATCCAGTCACTCTCGGCTTGTGAAGCAAACCAACCTCGTCACTCCCGGCTTGTGAAGTAAACCAACCCCGTCACTCCCGGCTTGTGAAGTAAACCAAACTCGTCACTCCCGACCTGCGAAGCAGAAATGATCGGGAGTCTTTTAGGGAATGAACATAAAAATAAAAATAAAAGTCGCTAAGATTTTTTGGCGTATTCAATGATTAAAATGCCCAGCATCAAATCCGTATACCAACCTGGGTTGTTAAATTTGTAATTGCTTTGCAGTCGAATCAGCGCATTTTTGGCTCGTTCTGTTGAATAATTCGAAGCGTTATCTTCTACTAATTCCAGTTCTTCAAAAAACAGCAGCAACTTTTTAGAAAGTGCCTCTTTTGACTGGCAGTGTTGGTAATCGTCACCGGCAGGGTGGGTAAGATTTAAACTGCTGCCGTAGCAGACAGCACTGTTATGAAATTTTAATAGCTGTTTAAGTTTGGTATTGGAAATTAAGTGGAAAGGGGCTTTTAGTTCCAGAATGTTCTGATTTAAATCTAAAATACTTGCTTCTTTATCCTGCAATATAGACTGGTTGCTGTCTAACTGCGCAAGTATCTGCAAATATTTGGTATTAAGGGAGTCAAATTTAGATTGCTCGATCATCTTTACATCAGAGACAGGGTCCGCTTGTACTTCACTGAACAGGCTGCTCCAGTTAGTAATTAAGGCAATGCCCCAGCCACTGATCATGGCAATGACCGCAAGTGTGATTTGAATCTTTCCTGTTTCCATGTGTGCTCTGGCTGATGATCAGTGTCTTTATAATTATCAGCTAATCATGAGGCTTGAAGTGCCTTGGGTCAAATTTCACACGGTAAATAGAATAAAGCGCCAGCCTAAGCTTGAAATGGGTATTAAAGTCCCATTTCTTCAAGAGATTGTTTGCGTTTAGCGTCCGCTTGTTCGGTGATGCTGTCTAGCTGGCCTTGAAATTCTTGAATGGCTTCTTTGGGTTTAACCACTTCAGCTGTCTCATCTGTTAGGTACACACTGGTTAACCAAAGAATGATGGCAGCGGCTATCAGTAATCGGATGATCATTGTATTTCCTTAAGTCATGTTTAACGGGGCTTACTATATCCCGTTTAATAGCGTTTGCCATTTAAAAATACACTGACGATGGATTTTTTAATCCAGTATCGGTAGCTGATCACGCATACAAATAACGAGGATAAAAATACAATTAAGAATTTTATAGATGAATGAATATCCAGCCCTAGCAATGCAATGGTGAAAAATGCCACCACAGGTAAGTGAATCAAATACATCCAGTAGGCGCCGTTTGAAATAAACCGCATGACTTCAGAGTGTTGGCTGAAATAACGAATGAAAAGCCCAAAAATAGAAAAAACAAACAACCAATTACTGAGTGCATGAAGTGCACATAAAATAATAAGCTCGGTTTTTCCTGTGGCGTTAAGCACCATAAACGCAAAGTGAATGGGAATGGCGAGTATCAAAAGTATCCAACTGTATTTTGGCAGCGTTGCTATTAAATGTTTTGAACCAAATAGCAGCCAGCCAAACATATAAAATGATAAATAATAAATGAAGGCTTGCCAGTTAGGTATGAACTTCCCTTGTTGTTCAGGTAAAGGGTTTTCAATCATGAATAAAAGCGCGAATGCCAGCGCTGCAAACATGAAAGGCCGAACTAACGGATACTTCATAGCAGCATTAAAAATGGATTGAATAGCTGATGATGTTTTTTGAAAACGATTTTGTAACTGCCCAAACAAGAAAGCAATGATAGAAAAATACACTAAATAATATAAAAACCATAAATGAATAGAGCTTTCAGGCAGGTAGGTCTTGATATTTACTATGATGTTCCAAGTGTCCTGCCAAGGGGAGGCAGAGCTTTCCATTATCGAAAAACCATAGGTCCAAATAAAGGCATTAATGGGCCATAGCAAAAAAAGAAACACCAAAAAAGGCAATAAAATACGTTTTATTCGATTAAGCAGCATGCGATTGGGAGATTGATTGAAAAATAGCAGGGCACTAAAAAAACCGGCCACCGCAAAAAAAACAGGCATTCTAAATCCATGAATGTAGCCAGAAAGTAAATCGAATATTACATGAGTGCTGCTGGCATCTTTAAGTGGCCAGCCTTGGCCTAGATCGGTGGTCATGTAACTGGCGGCAGTATGGATCACCAGTCCCAGTAACATCATAATGGCCCGTAATGCATCTAATGCGTGTAGCCGTTCATTCTGATTAGGCATGTTAATATCTTTCTAAGTTGAGATGTAAAATTTAATAGTGACAGAATATCGCAGATGAAAATGAAAGTATGCTGAATGGCTGTTGGCGATCATGGGAATAACCAGATCGCCAAAAGTAAGGTTAGTGGCTTTCAGGCAAATCAAACTTCACCATATCAAATGTATGGTTCTCAATTTTTAAATAATAACCATGGGTGTACCAGTTGCCCAATACAATGCGCTCAAATTCTTGGCCATAATGTCCCTAATTTCGGTAGAGGGAGGTAGACCTGTTTGTTTATGCCATCAATTTAAGGTTTGACTTGTTAAATCTGTTGTTTAGGTTTAAAAACTGTAGTGCTTTCACTGCCTTCTAAAAAAACTTAGCTACAAATTAGAACTACTATGGCGGCAATGAATAGGCGTAATGTCATATGTACTCCGGTAAAGATTTGATGTCAGAGAGTAGAGTCTAAATGCTTGTAAGTATTGTAAGAGTATCCCTTAAAGGCCCTTACTAATCGTAGCATGTTCAATTAGCCTTAAATCTTCGATGGATATTATTTTAATATCCTCGTCAGAGGTCAATATCATAGGTTCACTAGCGATGATGTCGTTGCATATAACGGAATAACGCCCAATTTCTTGTGCCGCCTCAGGTTCTGAAACATCAATCGCCACTAGTTCGCTTTTGAGGCAGATATACAAGGTCTCGCCGTTTAAACCTAAGCCCCAGGGTTGGTCTAGCTCGATTGTTTTAACCAGTACAGGCCGAGTAAGGTCTTCAATATTAATTATCTGAAGTTCATTGATATCGTCTACACCGCAGAAACTGCCACTGCGTAATGTTACATACATGTAGTTGTTATCAGCAATTACAGGGTCACAGCTTATTGCATGATTTAAAAAAGAAATTTCACTCAGTTCACCTGGCACAGAATGGTCCATAATGATCACTCCGCTGTTAGTTCCCAGCATGATTTTATTTTCATTGTAGGGAAATATGGTTTCTAGTGTTTGTCTGCTTTTATACGTGTTGATAAGGGTAGGCTGAAGTGTGTCTTCAATAGAAAATACTTTTATTAATCTGTCTTCAATGCTTATTAAGTGGTTATTCTGCGTTAAAAATTTTGCGGTAGAACCGGCTTCTCCAGAACTGTTGGACGTGTTACTGCCAGAATCAAAACAGCCACTCATTAGAATGAGGAACAAGCCACACAGTATTTTTTGAGTCAGTATCATTATATGAATATTCATAACTTAAAGCTCACCAAATAGAATCTC
>CAJXIT010000107.1 GCA_913054055.1 uncultured Thalassolituus sp. | reverse complement strand
AGCCCCTTTGATATTCAACAACTGCTGACTTTTCTTAAGGTTAATGAACACCATGGTTTTATCCATGGTGCGATCATTAAATTTAAACAAACCCGATACACGAAATAGTTCTTGTGATAAATCGCCACCATGGGCGGCAGATACCGTTAACACAATGCGATCACCCAATGATACTTCTAGTAAATCGGCCAAGTCATAACCCATGATCAATTCATTACCGTTACCAGATAAATATTTACCTGAAATCATCGCGCTTTTTAATGCGCCCACTTTGGATTCATGCTCACCATTTACTCCAATTAAAAAAGCCGAGGCCACATTTTCAGAGGATGAAATCATAGCCCCAGACATTGTCCGTATAGAATAATGTTGAACCTCTTGTTGCTTTAACATCGCTTGGGTTAGCTCATCTAGATCCGCTATATAGTCATCCACATCGTTACTGGCCCGATAGCCCGGCTTATGAATCTGCCCATGGCCTAAAAATGTTTTTGTACTGATATCTACCATGGTTTTTACCGTTCCTTTAACAAAGCCATCGGTAAATAATAACGCCGCCAAGCCAAACGAAATGAGCATCACGGTTAATGCCGTTCGACGTGTATTACGAAAGATATTTCGCTTAGCAAGTTTGATCATCAAACTCATAGCCTAATCCCTCATGGCTTGCGTGGGAGAAATTTGACTGGCCCTGATAGCAGGCACCACACTGACTAATAGCGTACTGCCTAATACGACCAACACTGGCATGCCCATACTGAACAGAGACACCTCTCCCAACATTGTGTCAAATCTTATGCCCCCCATGTCCACAGGGGTCGGCATTGGAATGCCTTCGGTGGCCATCCATAGATTAAGCGGTAACGCAAAACATGCACCCAATAAACACGACGCCATTGCCAGCATGCTGGATTCCAATAGGATCAACTTAAAAATACCAAATGGACGGGTGCCAATGGCTTTTAATACCCCAAATTCGTGAGTACGCTCTAAGGTGCTCATCAAAATGGCATTCAATACTCCTATGGCCACAATAAAAATAATAATCCCCATGGACACATAGTTGCCTTTTTTGTCCGCCTGCATGCCATTAAAAAACGCCGCTTCAACAATTTGCCAAGGCTCATAAGAAAGACCGTCTTCATTGATGATCTGTTTAAGATTGCTTGAGAATTCACGGGCTTGATTTTGATGTTGCAAACGAATGGCCAGCTCATGTACTTGATTGCCCATGGATAAAAACTGACCCATGGCTGGCAAACTTAAATATACGTTTAACCGCTCATAAGAATCTTCTGTGCCCACTATGCCAACAATTTGAAAGACATCATTTGCGATTGAGCCATCGATACCTTGCGAAATTAGTATCAGCTCATCTCCAACTTCTAACTTAAGATTGTTTGCTAACGATACGCCCACTAAAGCAGAGAAGTATCCGTCATCACTCATATTGGACGATAGGTACTTACCCTTGGTTAACTTTTGTTTTAACAGCGTGGTGCTTGCTTCAAGCTTAGGGTTAATGCCAATGACATTTGCAGGTGATGATTTTGCGTTACCATACGCCAATGATGGACCATAAATTCTAGCAGACACGGCCACCACCTGAGGTTGTGACGTTAATAGATTCATCACCTTTTGAGGATTTTGTATGGTTTTATACAAACTAGGGCGGTTCAAGTAGTCACCCTGATGGATCTGTACGTGACCCGTATGATCTCGAGTAAACAAATCAATCATATTGCTGTAGCTGCCTTCGGTCATGGCCGCCATGGCAGACAATAAAAAGTAACCGCCACCCATACTAATAATGGTAAGCAGGCTTCTTCTACGGTTACGCAATACATTACGCAAGGCTAATTTTAATATCAGCACAATCAGTTAAACCGTTTTTGTAGGTTACGCAAAGAGAAAATATTTTTCGGTAAGTCCTGATCAAATTCCATTTCTAAATATTCAATGGTTGTGGCGTTACCATGCTTGTTATGAGGGGTCATGATTAAACGGGCGGGCATTAATCGACCCGAAAATTCTTTAACTTTATCAAATACCATACTACGCACTAACATGCCTTTTTCATTAAAGTATCGTTGCTCTAAGGGCATGAGACTGTCTTTTTTAACTTCGACTTCTATTTTCCCCCAAACCGTTACGGTTTCTTTTTTTGGCATTAACGTCAATAAATGAGAGGAGCCTTGATTGCTTAACGCCACATGATAGTCTTCCACCAATGACACCTCACGCACCAAATCATCATTGGTAAAATCCGACCCCATCCAAGACCCCATCATCATAGAGGGCGGCACTTTGATGACCTTATTTATCTTTGGAAAGTAATTCCACATTTCTTGATCAAGTTTAAGCGTGGCAACCCCTCTGTCTTTTTTTGGAGACAGGATTCTAATAAAGGTATCATCCAAACCACGACTCCAACTTTGTAATGTCATGGTTCGCTGCCAGTTTGGGGTGACCACTGTCATTTTCATGGTGGCAATGGCCGATTGAGAACGGTATAGCTCGTCCACTTTTTTTAATAGAGCAATGGCTTTTTCATCTGCCAAAGATATGGCTGAAGTGAACATACTCACGCATAGAAGCAAGATTAATTTGTAGGGCATCATTCTATACCGGAATTTAAAGGCATATTCATTCTGACTCACCAATAGGAAATTAACCACATTATCAGTCATAAATTTCAACAAAACAGACTTAGATCAAGTAACAGTAAAATCTTGGCTTAACTCATGCAAGAAACACCTTCACTGGGCGGTTTGAATTCAAAAGGTGCTTGAATCAGTTAACTGCTCGACTAACCAAAATTTTTAGCAGTCAAATATAGATTCAATTAATGCTCTATTATCCAAAATAAAAAAGCCCGCTGATCACTCAACGGGCTTTTTCATATATTAGCTAGCCACTTTATATTTAGGCAATATCAATTTAAACAGCGTTCTCATTTAGAGCCCAATATTTACGGGGTTTCCGTAAATGTTAATTGATATTCCACATCAAAGTCTGTGTCATTTTTAACTGTGAAATAAATTTTATATTCACTGTCATCACTGGGTGAACGGCCTGAATCTTGTACTGAGAACGCCAGTGCACTTGTATCGCTGTTTTGATAAAGCTGTTCCGCATTATACCAAGATAATTCCAGAGTACTGGCAGGTATTATCGAAAGTGTATCTCCCAAATTGCTGGTTTCAAATAACGCAACGGAAGCGAAGTAATGACGTGTTTCTCCCGCTTCAACCTGACTGTATATATTAAGATTTTCAACAGCTTCTATTTCAGCAGCTGTTGAAAAAGAATAGGAATCTGGCTCAATTTCTGGCGCCTTAGCATCCGGATCGGGTAAGCCACTTAAATCATCACCGCAAGCACTTAGCAAAGCCAAGCTCACTAGAATAAAAATATTTTTCATTTTAATACACCATTGCTAAACGTAGATATGGGCCCCATTGGTAAGAGTCATTATCACCAATACCAATTTTACCAATTACTTGGTCTCGTCTTGCCACTGTTTTATCTTCAGGTATTTCAAATAACGTTTGTAATGCTCGACCCTCTAGCCCTATTTGTATACCAAATGCCAATTCCTCTTGCGAACGATATACAAGGTTGTATGCTAATTTATAACTCACTGTCCAAGCTAAGCCTGAACTATCTACATACTCATAATCTAAACCATACTTTTCTTTAATCGCTGTTTCTAAATCAGCCCCAGGATCACTAAAATACAAGCCAGCAACGATCTCTACATCCAGTGCCAAACCACGAAGAAAATTACCACTTATAGTTGGGCTAGAGTAAATGGTACTTTGTCCTTTCATGAAGCTATTTAAGCTATCAACGTCTGCCCATGCTCCAATAATATGAGTCGAAAATTCAGGGTCGATTGCACTGTGCGCAAAACTTGGTGCGAAAGCACCGCCACCAGAACTGGGGAAAATAGAGTAATAAGTAAGATCTATTTCAGCAGGCTGCTTTAAGTGTACCCAAGCCATACCATATTTAATCCCAGTGTCATTTTTCCATTGAGTTCCTAAAGCTACGATATCTAATTGTGTCGTAAATTTTTGGGTTTCCGGCATTAACACGGGCTCAAAAGGATCATCGTTATATATCTGACCATCCGCTCCGCCTGTTTCTATTTTTAAATATGCGCCGCCTATTTCAGTTGCACCAACTAAAGATTCAAGCTCATTGCTACCATCCTCTGCTTCTCGAATGGCCGCACTGAAACTAAAACTGGATTCCGGAGCACGGTATTCTACAACGGTTGCATTACCATCATGAAAATGAACCCAGTCGGATAAATCTCCGACATAAGAACTCCCAGACCATACAGATTTTTTAAACGTAATTGACGTATAGTTTCCATTCTGTGAGACCGCTTGGTTTGATACCAATACGAACAGGATACTAAAGCATATACCTTTCATTATGACTTGCATTAATTCACCTCCAAGCTATAGCTAATATCAGTACCTGAGCGATTAATTACTCTTATGTAAACTATTTCACCCTCGCTTTTGGTGTAACCCCGCCAATATTTAATGGTGTCAGGTTCTGCCCCTTCATTGTCTGACCAGCTTAATCTATTGGAATATTCACTCATGAGTTCAATATCAGCATTGCCTTCACCCGACAGATTAATCAAATCAATGGTATATGTTTTGTATACCTGATTTCCCATATAAACGACGAAGTAATCCACCATATCTTCACCACTTAATGAGTCCGTGCGTAATACCTCTTTAGTTAAGATGGTTGCATGAAAGTAGTCATCATTATTGTCAGCATCATTTGAAATAGGAGACGGTACATCACCAAAGGCATTCTCATTGGTATTTATTTCACCCTCACATGCCGAGAGCATGAGAGTGAGCAAGAAAAACGTAATAGTCTTTAACAGATTATCTGGGTTAGAGAGCTTCATAATATTATTTATAGTCAATCATCATTTCTTTAAATACTATGGAAAAAGTGTGAAGCAGTCTATAGACATTTTTGATATACAAAATCCAGCTATTCTTTATCCCAAAAAAAACCAGCTTGTAATGCTGGTTTCTTAAATTACTGAAAGGGCACTAAAACTGAAAATCTAAAATTGATATTTAGCACCAAGATGAATCGCTCTAGGCTTGCCCGGTCGATAACCCATAGGCTGGGCGGCCACTAAATATTCTTCGCCCAGTAAATTGTCTACAGTACTGTAAATTTTTAACTCGGGTAACACCTGGTAATTAGCCGCTAAATCCAGCACCATATAGGCATCAATTTTATCTTCATCAGCGATGCTTCCCTGACCCGCATCAGTACGCATTTCTCCTTGATATAAGGCATTAAGCATCAGCTGCCATTTTTCAGTTTGTAATCCTGTTTTGATATTTAATCGGTGGGCAGGTACATAGGCAAGTTGATCCCCTACCTCTACTGTTTCACCTTTTGTTTTAAATACACCAGACTGATCAACAAAACTGTTTTCAAATTCGGTTTGCGTAAAGGTGTATGTCACACTGAATGGTATCGACATGGCAGGGGCTATTTCATGTTCGGTTTTCATATGGCTTTCAACACCGTATACCAAGACTTCACCACCATTGAATTCGCTATCCAACTGAGCCGTTGAACAACCGTTACTGGCATTGCATGATTCTTTTAGGTTGCTGTAATCATTGATATAAGCTACTACTTCTACATTGTATTTTCCATTTAGGCGAAAACCAAATTCGGAGTTAATGCTTTCTTCAGGTTCGATATCTCCCTCTTGGCCGGGAGCCGTTGCCACATACCCTTTGTGTATACCTGCTAATAAACCAAAGTTTTCTGTCAGCTGAGTAAACACACCCGCTCCCGGAACCAATACACTTTCTGTACTTTCTTTTGACTCAGAAAAAGATGCATCCGATAAAGTTGTTTCAATGGTTTCGCTGCGTAAACCCAAGCTAAAAGTTGTCTCGTCAATTTTAATATCATCTTTAATATAAACTGCGAGCGCTTGGGCTTCGCCCTTGTTTACTTTTGTCGTAAGTAGCGAGCTTCCAGTGGTCACTTTCAAGCCGCTATCCGTCATGTCATAAGATTGTTCGGTATGATGACGCTTGATTTCATCCATATGCAGTCTCACACCCACTTCTAACTCGTGAGGCAAGCCAAATGCAAACACATCTGAATTAAACTTAGTTTGAATACCCTGACTAATGAATTCCCGACCATTGTTACCAACCAATAACTCCGTTGCAGAACTGGTGGTATTTCTTTCACCCGTTAAGACCTCATAATAAGAACTATTACTGCCCGTAGTTGGATGTTTTAGTATTTCTTCAATACTTGGAATGCTTGATCCATTAAAACCATTCAGCTTAAACCAATCACGCTGGAAATCATTGCGATACACATCTGTGGTAACCGTGCTGGTTAAACTAGGTTCAAACACATGGGTTAATTGAAATTGGGTATGCTCCCACTGCATATTATCCAAAGCACTGGCGGCATAGCGGCGAAATGGATCGGCATCAAAATCATCTTTGCTTAAGCCCACATAGGTTTCATTAGATTGCTCATCGGCATAGCCTAATTTTAAAGTGACACGCTGACGGTATTCGCCATTAATGTCGTAACTGGTTTTTAAGCTAAAATCGTTGCGCTCAAAGCCTGTGCCTAGATCATCAAATTCACTTACGTCTAAATCTTTAAACCCAGTCGTGCTGGCATGCAGAGCCTCTACCACATACCCAAAGTCGCCAACTTGCTCGCCATAATAGGCGTTCAAACGTTTAAATTCGTAACTGCCCAACTGTAAATCTAACTCACCTTCAGGCGCATAAGGAATTGCTCTGCTTACTAAATTTACAGCGCCGGCTACGGTGGCTGGGCCATATTGAATGGCTGAAGGGCCTTTGAAGACTTCCACCGCACTCATGCGAGACACGTTAGGAAAATAATACGCGGCAGGTGCAGAGTAAGGCGCTGGGCCAGAAAGAATGCCGTCTTCCATGATGGTGACTTTTTTACTGCGCTCAGGGCTTGAACCTCGCATGCCGATATTCGGGCGCAAGCCATAACCATCTTCTTCTTGTAGATTAATACCCGGCACTTCGTTTAATACACGGTGAATATCCGTGTACTCAAACTGCTCTAAAGCCATTTCATCAATCAGTGTCGCACTGCCCGGTTGGGTTTGAATTTCATTGGCACCACCCGTAATAAAAACTTGCTGTAGCTCAACAGATTCTTCTGAGATGGCTGATTGAGCGATAAATAGAGCGGTTATTGTGGCAATAGAGCGAGCTAAAACAGATGACACGGCACACCTAATATAGAGTAATGACAATGCTGCGCATTTAAACACAAATGAGAATGAATATGAATTTGTTTTAGGTTAAAATTTCACCATAAAGCACCCTTTTAGCTCTTAACTTGCTTAGGCTTAACTCCAGTGAATATCGACCTTTATCCTTTCTTTGATTGGTTTTTAGAGCCCAGCGAACGTACCCATTTTGCGTTTTGGATTACTTCCTTTGGGGTAGCTTTAATATGGGCTGCACTTGCATAGGGTAAACGTAAACACTATATCACCCAAATTTTTACAAAGGACTACTGGTTTAATATCAGCAGCTACCAAGACTATTTTTTAATTCTATTTAACCGCGGTCTTTTTTTAGCCCTTGGTTTTAGCTGGCTGGCCATCACACTGAGTATCGCGCTGACCACTCTTAACTTTTTACGATTATTTGGAGCCGCCACAGAACCAGGTACCTATGCAAGTAATAGCTTTATTATATTAGGAGCCTATACCTTCATCTTATTTTTGCTGGATGATGCCTCACGATTCTTACTTCACTGGTTAATGCACAAATTCGACTTTTTATTTCGATTGCATCAGGTTCATCACAGTGCCAGTACCCTAACGCCGTTAACCACGCTACGAATTCATCCATTAGAAAGTCTGTTATATCAAATGCGCAGCAGTCTTATACACGGTACTTGTGCAGGGGCTAGTTTTTATTTTGTGGGCTTTCAAGCGGATAGCTGGCAGGTTTGGGGGGCTACAATATGGGTATTAGTGTTTAACTTTTTAGGAGCCAACTTACGACACTCACAGATTCCGGTGAGTTACGGTACATTTGAAAATCTATTCATTAGCCCGGCCATGCATCAGGCTCATCATGGTGTGACAACCATGAAGTATAATTATGGTTCAGTATTGAGTATTTGGGATCGTATGTTGGGGAGTTATAGAAGTGGTGATAAAAGCTACAAGCTGCCTGAACAGGCCCAGCCGCTTTTAAAACAGTTAATGATGCAAAATATAAAATGGAAATGACACTAAACATTTTAACCTTTACACAAAAATGCCGAACATCGCTCGGCACTTTTAATGATAGGCTTTAAACTTAAGTCTTAATCATTGTCACCGCTTGCACTGGCAGGAACCGTAAAACTAGTTAAGAATGTGAAGTCACCTTTTAGAATATCTGTAAAGTTTTTAATGTTATGCTGTAAAGCACAAAATAGTTCGATATCCGAATTTGCTGTTGTGTATGACAAGCTCCCAGAAGAATAGTTTTTACAGGCCGCTTCGTCATTTGCATTGTTCACGGCATCAAATGCGTCACCTGTCATTAAATTCAAATTACTTATTGCTACAGCCAATGTAAGCACCATATCAACAGCAACATCTTGCTGTCCGGCAGCAATCAAGTATCCGTCCAATCCATCTTTAGTATCAGTTAGCGTTAAAATAATTCGAGCGCCAATCAGGTTATTTAAAATAGCTTCTTTACTTTGTTTAGCAAATTGAGATTCTAAAACTGAAGCATCAAAAGCTGATTCATTATCATCAGCTTGAGGCAATACCGTTTTAATCTTTTCATCTTTGGTTATTTTATCAATATAAAATAATGCTTCCGCTACCTTATTAGCGGCAGCTTGTGAGGTACTTGAAGATGCCAATACATCATATTGTTGCCAAGCTTCATTTAAAGATTCTCCATGAGCCTTTAACGAACTGGTTACCAAGTTCGCATAATCACAGCGATCTTGCTGAATTTCTTCATCCGTTTTCCCTGCCCTCCATGCCGTGGTATTTGGATTTTCAGAAGCCCCTATTTGAACTGCGGCCACATCAAAAAGTACATACTCAACCGCAACCAGATCCTTTTCATTATCGATTACTGAAAGTTTACTTTCGGCAGCCAGTGCATTTTGCGCAATAGCTGTATCTATATTTACCGGGTGAGCAGTTTGCCAATCATACAAAGGCAGCAAGCCAGAGTCTGAGCTTGTATTAGGGCCAAAGTTCATAACCTGTAATTGCTGCAATGGAGCCATGACCGCTGTCCAAGCAGCTTTTGCTTCCGGGAGTTTAGAATCATCTGAACAGTACGTAGCTACTGCCGAATCCAGATCATTTAACTTAGTCTCTAAATCTTGGACAATGGGTAAAACGCCATCAGCCACCAAGTCATTTAGCATCCCATCGCAACTAAAGGTATCGCTAGATAGCTCAGTACATGCATCAGTAGCGCTTGATGTAGAACCTGAACCTCCACAACCAACTAAAGCCACACTGGCCAATAATAAAATTATGCTTTTGATTTTCATACTTAATACCTCAAACGCAAAAAGGCCGTCAAAGACGGCCTTAATATAATTAACTAAATCTTAGTCCCAAGCTTCAGCGGCTGTAGCGTCAAAACCGTAGGCTTCAACCACTAGAGTACGAGCTTCTTCTAATTTCGCAATATAGGCTGCTTTATCATTACCAATTTCTGTAATTGGCGACTGGCCAATTTTAGAATGCAATGTGATTTGATCAGCAAAGCTTAACACAGGACTTGGATTAAATTGCAAACCAAGTGCAAAGCCTTTCAGTTCAGACCAGTATTTAGCCAAATTGGTTACATCACCTTCGGCGACATATGCATTAATCTGCTCAATAGTTGCATTGATGTATTTAACAACTGAAATAGCAATTACTTTTTCTAAGCCCTTAACAGCACGATCTGAAATACCTTCAAGGCGAGTATGAAGCGCGTCACCAACAACTGGGGTCGTGCCATGGTTATCGGTAATTAGCTGGCGACCTTCTAAAAAAGCCACCATAATGTCGTTGCTTAAGTCTGTAGTTTCAGTCATGTAATCGTGTTTGCTCGCATATTGAGCAAGACCATAGTTGTAGATCGGAAGAGCGTCGTGTAGGG
>CAJXIT010000106.1 GCA_913054055.1 uncultured Thalassolituus sp. | reverse complement strand
ATAAAAATACTTAAATTATTTTTCTATCAAGGCTACCACACCCTGACCACCTGCGGCACAAATTGAAATCAGTCCTTTACCCGAGCCTTTTTCATTCAATAATTTTGCAAGGTTACCCACAATACGACCACCAGTTGCTGCAAAAGGATGCCCCGTAGCCAGTGAACTGCCATTTACATTAAGCTTAGAGCGATCTATTTCACCCAAAGCTTTATCTAAATTTAAACGCTCTTTGCAAAAAGACTCCGTATCCCAAGCTTTTAAAGTAGATAAAACCTGAGCAGCAAATGCTTCATGTATTTCATAAAAATCAAAATCTTGTAACGCCATATTATTACGAGCCAGCATTTTAGGCACTGCATATACAGGCGCCAATAAAAGCTCTTCTTTATAATCTGAATCCTTTGCAATAAAGTCCACTGCGCTGGTTTCGTAATCAGTGATATAGGCTAATACAGGTAAGCCTTGCTCTTTGGCCCACTCTTCACTGGCTAACAACACAGCACTTGCACCATCAGTCAAAGATGAGCTATTACCTGCAGATAAAGTCCCGCCATTTTTATCAAAGGCAGGCCCCAAAGTCGCTAATTTTTCTAGAGACGTTTGCGGACGCAATAAATTGTCTTTTTCTAAACCTTTAAAGCTAGAAATCAAGTCATCCATAAAACCCGTTTCATAGGCTTTTGCCAAATTTTGATGACTTTGATAAGCAAGCTGATCTTGGTCTTCACGCTTAATATCCCATCGCTTAGCCGTTAATTCAGTATGGCCACCCATGCTTAAACCTGTTCTTGGTTCGCCATTACGAGGCAAGTTAGGCGCTAAGAAGCTTGGTCGAAAAGACCCCAGTATTTTTAAACGCTCACCAGTGGTTTTTGCTTTATTCAATTTCATCAACATTGATTGAAATTTGTCGCTAATTGCAATTGGCGCATCACTAGTCGTATCAACTCCGCCTGCAATGCCCGACTCTATTTGTCCTAATGCTATTTTATTGGTCAGCGCTATGATCGCCTGAAGGCCTGTGCCACACGCTTGCTGCATATCCGTACAGGGAGTAGAAGCGCATAACTCGGTATCCAATACTGTTTCACGCACTAAGTTGAAATCTCGACTGTGTTTCATAACAGCCCCTGCTACTACTTCACCTACAGCTTTTCCTTGAAGGTTGGTTTTTTCGACCAATCCTTGAATAGCCCCTGCCAACATCTCTTGGTTAGATACGCCAAAATAAGCGGTATTCGATTTTGCGAAAGGAATGCGGTTTGAAGCAACAATCGCAACTCTACGTGGAAAAGCCATAAATATATCCTCTAAAAATTCGTTCTATTTAATACAAATATTTAACGTGTGTGAATGACCAAAAATATAAACCTAACATTGTTTATGGCCAATTCAATCCCCACGGTTCACTCCATCCCTCAACAGCTTCCTTAAATTCATTAGATGAGAATTTATGTCCTTCTATTGGAAGCGTTTTAAACTCATAGGCGATTGATTGATAAGAAAACTTCATAGCGTATGCATGAAGGTACAATCGGTCAGAGTCTAACCCTGAATAGCGTTTGTCACCCACTATTGATGCACCTAGTGATTTCATCATCACTCTCAGTTGATGGGTTTTACCCGTCTTAGGTTTTAATAGACACAATCTAAAACCTGGCATAAGGCTTTTAGACATAAATTGAGTGATAGCAGGATTGCCTTGGGTCTTCAACAACTTGAAACTCCCCCTTCTAGACTTGGCCATGTCTCCTGATACTTTGCCCTGTTTCTTCTTTATAGTATTTTCACACACAGCCAAGTAATACTTCTCAACTTGATGCGCAAAAAACATAGCGGATAAATCACTACAACTCACTTTATTTTTGGCTAATAAAATTAAACCTGATGTGGCTTTATCAAGTCGATGCACAGGCCACAATTCAATACCAAACAGTTGTCGAGCACATTCCACAAAGCCTAATTCCCCTTCTTCAGTATGGAAGTTCATGCCGTGTGGTTTAAAGCACAATAGCCAATCGTCATGCTCAAAAACTAATGTAATTTGACCTGTTTGATTACTCATAAACGACCCTTTTTAAACTAAAAAACCGCGCAAATGCGCGGTTTTTTTATCAGCTATTAACTAGCTTATAGCACTTCAGCAGGCATGGCATCACCATGACGAGCTTTATGTTTAGCAATGATTGACTCTGGTTTCAGAATAAATCGAGATAATGCAGGCAGTAATACAAGCGATCCCACCATGTTCCAAATAAACATAAAGGTTAACAATATACCCATGTCCGCTTGGAATTTAATTGGAGAGAAGATCCAAGTCCCTACACCGATTGCCAAGGTTAAACCTGTAAAACTTACTGCTTTACCGGTTGTTTTAAGGGTTTTAAGGAAAGCATCGTGTAAATCCAATCCTTCAATCAGTAAGGCTTCTAAGCGACTGTAGATATAAATACCGTAATCCACACCAATACCTACGCCAAGCGCAATTACAGGTAAGGTTGCTACCTTAACACCAATGCCCATTTGCGCCATTAGCGCCTGACATAAAATAGAGGTTAACGCTAATGGAGTGATAATACATAACACTGCTCGCACAGAACGGAAAGTAATGAAGCACAGAACAGAAACAACAATGTAAACAAACACCAGCATCAAGGTTTGTGCTTTTGCGATCACTTCATTAGTTGCAGCTTCAACACCTGCGTTACCTGAAGCTAACTTAAATTGAATGGCTTCGTTATCTTCATAACCTTTAGCAAAGTTTTCAGCCGCTTTTACAGCATTTTCTAGTGTTTCTGCTTTGTGGTCATTTAAGAAAATAATCACAGGTGCCATGGAACAGGTTTGATTTAACATGCCCGCTGGCGCACGACCAACACTCGAGTTCAAGATATTTTGGTTACGAGAAATGGCTGACCATTTTGGATTACCTTCGTTACTCGCTTTGCCCATTAGCTTAGTAACAGAAACAAGTGAAACTGTTGATTGAACACCGGGTACGTTTTCCATTTCCCACATTAAGCGGTCCATAGCATCAAGTGCTTCAAATGTGGCACATTGCTCTGCAGGGGTTTCAGCCATAATCACCAAAACATCTGAGCTGGTAGAATAGTTATCAACGATGAATGCGTTATCTTTGTTGTAACGACTATCTTGACGCAGTTCTGGAGCACCTTTATCAAGGTCACCAATTTTTAAATTTTGGCTTCCAATGACACCTACTACTGCCAATGCCGCAGCAATAATAATAGCAATAGCAGCTACTTTAGGTTTAGTGAACTTAGCGACACCTCTCCAAAGCTTAGGCTCTGCAGCTTCAACTTTTTCAGCATGGCTAATACCTGATTGACTGATACCTACATAAGACATCAGTAGAGGCAATAAAATCAAGTTGGTTACGATGATTACCGCAACACCAATTGAAGCAGCAATAGCCAACTCTTGTATGACGTTAATTTCAATAAATAAAAGTGTTAAGAATCCAATGGCATCCGATAGTAATGCCAACATGCCTGGCACATATAAACCACGGAAAGCTAAACGTGCCGCCATTTCTTTATCAGCGCCTCGTCCAGATTCAATGGCAATACCATTTATGATTTGAACACCATGACTGATACCAATGGCAAATACTAAGAAAGGAACCAGCATTGAATAAGGGTCAATACCGTAGCCAATTAAATTAAGAACACCTAACTGCCATACAACGGCTACCACAGAACACACAACAGGAATGATAGTGCCGCGGATACAACGAGAATATACGTATAAAAGAATGGTTGTAATCACAATGGCCATCAAGAAGAAGGTTGCAACATTTGCAGCACCTTCGATTAAATCAGCCATCTTTTTAGGGAAACCAATAATATGAACAGCAATAGTATCGCTATTATATTTATCACGGATTTTAGCTTCTAACTCATCAGCCAAAGTTTTTGGATTTAAGGCTTGATTCGTTTCAGGATCTTTTTCATATAAAGGTACATCAATCATGGTAGACATGAAGTTATTGGCAACTAAGCGCCCCACTTGTCCAGATTTCAAAATATTCTGTCTTAGCTGCTCAAGACTTTCATCATCACCATTATAGGTAGCTGGAATAACGGGGCCACCTTGGAAGCCTTCTTCCGTTACTTCAGTCCAGCGAACGTTTGGCGTCCATAGGGATTTCAGCTTTGAACGGTCAGAACCATTAATAAAAAACACTTCATCGTTAATTTGACGAAGTGTCTCCATGTACTCGGCATTAAAAATATCACCAGAAGTATTTTCGACAACAATCTTAATGTTATTCAAACCACTGCTTAAGTCATTAGCATGACGTAGGTGGTTTTTAATGTATTCATGCTCCAATGGAATATATTTTTCTGAGCGAGAGTCTAAGCCCACATTCATGGCGTTATAGCCGAGGAATATTGTTAAACCCACTAGAATTAATAAGAACAAAGCACGACTGCTAAAAAACAGGCGCTCCAATACCGGTTCCGCATCAGGAATCAGAAAGTCATGTTCCGGGGTTGAATTAGGCAATTTATTATCTGACATGTGTTATTTCCTAACCCTTAAATGCTTTTAACTGAAACAGACAGCTTTTCGCCATCTTGGTTAAATAATTGAATACCGTTATCGCCTACCACTACAAAATGGCCAGATAAGGTTTCAATGATTGCCGCAGCATTTGCGCGGTCAACACGGATTTCACTTTCCCATTTACGGGCAAAATCAAACCCCTTTAGGAAAGCACCGCCGTTACCCACAACAAATAAAACTCGACCAACACGATCAGTACCACCAATCAAAGTTTGCTCTGTACCCGTGTCTACTAAACGCCAGCTACTGCCAAAATCATCAGTTCGGGCTAAGTTACCACGTAAACCGTAAGCAACCTGAACACCTTGCTTACTTAGACTTGTGACTCCAAAAAAAGAACCTTCATAAGGGCTAAACATTTGCTTCCAGCTATCACCACCATTTGTGGTGCGCAGCATCAATCCTGCTTCGCCAACCATCATTAAGCGATCGCCATTGATTTGCTCAATGCTGTTAATATGAAAACGATCAGGGTTCTCTACATTGGCACTCCAATCAACCCAAGTTGTGCCTGAGTCCATTGTTTTAAACATCATGCCGTAAGCACCAACAACAAAACCTTCTTTCTCATTTTTGAACCAAAGATCCAATAAAGGCTTAGTGGAGCGATCTTCAAAATCGATTTGTGCATCTTCTAGCGCATAAGTGGCATTTTCTAAACGCTCTTCTACATCTGCAATTCGAGAAGAGTTACCCATTACTTTTACTTTACTTAATTCAGATTCAAGCTTTTGCTTATTTGTCTTGGCTTGTGCTAACACCATTTCGTTTGCTTTGAAGCCGTCAAATTGTTTAACCCAAGTTTCCCCAGAGTCTTTAGTGTGAAGCACTACTGCATCATGGCCCACAGCCCAACCAGTGGTCGAACTAACAAAATATACGGAAGTTAATGTAGTGATCACTGGCACAGAGGCTTGGCGCCAGGTATATCCATCATCATCACTAAAAATAATGTGTCCGCGTTCACCAACAGACACAAGGCGCTCACCGGCAGACGCGATGTCTAACAATAAAGATGATGGCGCTTTTAAAGTAGATCGAGCAGGTGTATCTAAAGGGTCCTGCCATTGAGCCATAGTTGGTAAAGTAAATGATGCTATAGATGCAACTATAATGCTGTTTTTCACAAACTGAAAAACAGCCTTTGTCGTCGCGTGCACTGAACGCAGTGGGCGCATTAAAAATCTCCAAAATTCAAAGTAAATACTGTAAAAGGGGCACATCTCAGCCCCTTTTATCTTTTAACGTCCGCGACGTCTTAATTCTTGAGGTGTGAAATAACGTGTACCTGGCGACGCCTGACTGAAGTCAATGGTCGTACGCTCTTCATTATCCATTCCTTGAACGTGATAACGGCGAGCTTGAAGATCATGATAAACATCCATGGCAGTCCATGTTGCAGGAAGTTCATAATAATTCTTCAGGTAAGCCATGCTGACACGATACAACTCATTACGTTCATCATACATATCGATAATAGCTGCTCCCCAGCTATCTTCATCAATGTAGAAACGACGTTTATGGTAAATGTGACGAGAATCAGCCTTAAGGCTTGCTTCTACTACCCATACACGATGTTTTTCATAGCGAGTGAACTCAGGGTTGATATGCCCTGGTAGCAATAGTTCTTTGTAACCCACACTTGGTGAACCTACACGATAGTTATTATAAGGAATGTAGATTTCTTTTTTGCCTATCATCTTCCAATTGTAACGATCCGGTGCACCGTTATACATATCGGTTTCATCAATAGTACGTAATCCATCAGCAGCCGCTACTGGTGTATCATATGCAAGGTTAGGCGCTTTACGAACACGACGCTGACCTGCGTTATAACCCCAAGCGCGACGGCCTTCTTTAATCTGGTTTATTGTTTCATGAGCCAACACCGCACCACCCGCTAAACGTGCAGGGGCCTTAGTGAAAGACAGGTAATAAATGGCGACGTTATTAAGGTCTTCAATCGTTAAACCTTGGCGGTAGTAGTTATATAGAATCTCAGCTTGAGTTGTTATCAAGCTATAAGCGCCATCGCGTTGTACCGCTACCTCTGAAGCACGACGAACCCCATATTCGCCTCTCCAACGCAGGTTATGATTCCAAATAACTTCTAAACCATTATTTGGAATTGGAAATGGAATACCACCAATGGCGTGTTCAATACCATTACCACCTTCAACTAAGGTTGCTTTTTTGGCATTTTGAATCGTGTTGTCATATAGCCATTGTGGCGCGGCACCTGTACGACGCGTCTTATAAATTGGCATTTTAAATGATTCAGGATAAGTCTTAAATAAAGCCTTCTGCCCTTCACTTAAGTGCTTTGCATACTTGCCCATATTTTGAGCAGTAATAACAAAAAGAGGCTTATCTCCTGGAAATGGATCGGGATGATGTTGTCCCGGCTGTTTATAGGAACTTGGTGGGAATTGTATACCGCCACGCCATTCTGGAATGGAGCCGTCCTTATTACCTGAACGCACGGCGCCTAACGGAGTCAGTGTGCTATTCAGCTTTTCAGCCGAAGAACTACTCACTTTTGCAAATGTAACGGAACTGAATGCAAGTGCTACGCACAATCCGGAAACAAATAGACCTGTTTTTTTCATTTTTATTATACCTTCGATCAACGCTGGGATACGTTGACTGTCAGAACTGATTAAAAAACCAGTACATTAGTACCACAGCGGGTACGTTATTTTTGTTATCCCGCAAGCATATAAAATAAACCAGCGCCGTACAACCATATACGCCACTGGTTTGATTAAATAATTCAATAAATGAGCAAGTATTAGTCTACTAGACTTTTATTCACCACTTCATAGACATCTTTGGACAGATTATCGCTATTACTGATTATTTCTAAAGCATTTCGCATTAACTGTCCACTTTCCACACTCAACCTCTGCCATTTAGTTAATGGCCCTAGTAAACGTGAAGCTATCTGTGGGTTCAGTTTATCCAGTTCAATCACTTGTTCTGCCAACCAGCTGTAGCCTTCCCCATCAACTTGATGGAAGTGCTTTAAGTTTTGCCCTGCAAATACCCCTATCACTGACCGTACTTTATTAGGGTTTTTGATATCAAATGCATCGTGATTTAAAAGACCATTAATATCATCAACACCTTTAATATGCTCACTGCTGGCTTGCAAGCTAAACCATAAATTCACAACCAGAGCATCGTTCTTCCATTGCTCATAAAACTGGTTCAAACAATCTTGAGCTAATGATGCAAACTGGCTATTAACCAAAGCCCCTATCGCGCCACTTTGATCCGTCATATTATTTGATGAATCAAACTGTGCTTTAGCAATCAACTCACAACCAGCTTCACCACTGTGCAACATATACTGCAAGCATAAATTCTTCAGGCCGCGTTTTGCCATTGAAGCAAAGTCCGACTGATAGTCACTATTAGAATGATTAGCCTGATAGCAACTTAAGAAATCACTGTACAACACCTGTGATAACGTCCCCTTCACAAACTCACGGGCTTGATGCAATAGCTGTACATTTGCCCCATCCTGCTGCTCAATCAAAAACGCAAGACTTGGCAAAGTCATCATTTTCGTTATCACTGCCTGATCTAAGTCAGAATTTGAAAGTAAATCCCTATAAACCTGCAACAATCGTTCATCTAACTTAAGTGTCTTATCTTGCTCAATATCCTGTGCGATTTGCAAAATAATATCAGTGGCCAATGTTTGGCCCGCATCCCAGCGATTAAAGCCATCATTATCATTTGCCATTAAAAATAGTAATTCATCGCGACTGTATGGGTAAGATAATTTAACCGGAGCACTGAAACCCCTTAAAAGTGACGGAACAGGTTTTTCTTTCAAGCCACTAAAAACAAAGGTTTCTTTTGCTTTTTTCAGTCCCAACACTGAATTCTCAGCATCAAACTCATTGTCACTGATGCATGTTAACGACGCATCCTCCCCGGAAGCCAGTAACAAACCAATTTCAACGGGAATATGATACGGCTGTTTCTGTTGAGTTTCAGGTGTCGGTCGACAGCTTTGCTCAAGCGTCAAACGATACTCTCCTAAGCTTTCATCAAACTGATCGGTGACTTTTATTTCTGGCGTACCTGCTTGGCCGTACCAATTTCTGAATAAGGATAAGTCCTGGCCGCTGGCATCTTCCATGGCTTTTACGAATTCCTCGGTCGTGACAGCCTGACCATCATGGCGCTCAAAATATAAATCCGAACCCCTTCTAAAGCTTTCCTTACCCAACAAGTTATGAATCATGCGCACAACTTCTGCACCTTTTTCATAAATGGTTAACGTATAAAAATTGGAAATTTCTATAAAAGATGCAGGTCGAATAGCATGTGCCATGGGACCAGCATCCTCTGCAAATTGAGCCGTACGCAATAGGGTAACATCCTCAATACGCTTAACAGAGCGAGATCCCATGTCCGAGGAAAATTCACTATCCCTAAAAACTGTAAAGCCTTCTTTCAAACTTAACTGAAACCAGTCACGACATGTGACCCGGTTTCCGCTCCAATTATGAAAGTATTCGTGGGCAACAATGGCTTCGATTCGCTGAAAAGTAGCATCCGTAGATGTTTCTGGATTAGCCAATACACAGGATGAGTTAAAAATATTTAAACTTTTATTCTCCATAGCCCCCATATTAAAGTCATCGACCGCTACGATATTAAAAATCTCTAAATCGTATTCACGGCCATACACTTCTTCATCCCACTTCATGGAACGCTTCAAAGCATCCATCGCGTAATCGCATTTATTAATATTTTGTGGTTCAACGTAAATACGCAATGTGACATCTGTACCCGACATAGTCGTAAAACTGTCTTCAATATGCTGTAAATCACCCGCGACCAAAGCAAACAGATAGCACGGCTTTTTATGAGGGTCATGCCAAACCGTCTTATGCCTGCCATCATCAAACTTTTCGCTCGAAACTAAGTTACCGTTTGATAATAATACTGGGTATCGGTCTTGCTGTGCTGTTATGGAAACTTCGAACACACTCATGACATCTGGACGGTCAAGGTAATAAGTAATTCGTCTAAAACCTTCGGCTTCACATTGAGTACAAAACATCCCTGATGATTTATACAAACCTTCAAGCGCTGTATTTTCTTGCGGTTTAATAGAGGTTTGTATCTGTAAATTAAGGCTTTCTGGAAGGTCGTTTAACTCTAACGATTCATTAGTGAGACGATACTCACTAGAGTCCAGCTGTCGACCATCAATGGCAATACTCACCAGCTCTAAATCATGGCCGTTTAACACTAGACTCGCATCTTCATTTTGTTGGTTTCTTACCAAACTCAATGTAGAGCGAACAATGGTTTTATCTTCAAATAATTCAAAATCCAACACAGTTTTTTCAATGAAATAATTAGGCTGTTGGTAGTCTTTTAAGTAAATGGCTTGCGGCTGGGCATTGCTCATAGTTTTTCCTTAAACGGTTAACACTCTATTGAAACATTATATGAAGTGTATTTACGCAAATTAATGACCCCAGTATCTAAAATTAAATACTGGCCTTTGATGCCTTTTAATACACCTTCGGCAACAGGGTTTTTATCTAAATTAAAGCTGACTACTTTTGTTGGATATTCTGTCACAGGAA